>JAMCQQ010000462.1 GCA_023379515.1 Actinomycetota bacterium | reverse complement strand
TTATTTGATGAAGAATTGCGATATAAATTTTATGAAAAACTGACATCTTTCTCAAAGATGTTGAGTATTGCGTTTTCTTCCGAGAAATTTTATGAAGAAGTTTCTGAAAAACAGATTAATAAATATAAAGAAGATTTTAAATTTTTTCAAAAATTAAGAGCTTCTGTAAAAATGCGGTATGCCGAAGTTATTGATTTTAGGGAATATGAAAATAAGATACAGAAATTGTTAAATACTTATGTTAGTTCGGACGAGGTCATCAAAATTACTGATCCGGTTAATATCTTTAATAAAGATATTTTCCAAAAGGAAGTTACCAAGGTGATAGGGAAAGCAGCAAAGGCTGATATGATTGCACATAGGACTAAGCGGACGATTGAAGAAAAATATGATGAAGACCCTGTTTTTTATGAAAAGTTTTCCAAGCTTCTTAAAAAAGCAATTGACGATTATAGACAAGCTCGTATTACTGATGCCCAGTATTTCTTTACTGCAATGGAAATTATGGACTCCGTTCGAGAGCGAAAAGATTCAGATATTCCAAAGATATTAAACGGCAATGATGTAGCCAAAGCATTCTATGGAGTAGTTTACGAATCTGTTAACAAGCGTAATAACGATAAAAGTATATCTGCTAAAATTGCGATAATTATTGATGAGATTATTCAACGTAATAAAGTAGTGGATTGGCATCTAAAGAAGGATGTTCAAAATAAAATGCTTAATGAAATTGAGGACTATCTTGCTGATAAAACAAATCTTGATTTAAGTTATGAGGAAATTGACCTAATTATGGAACGCATTATGAATATTGCAAAGCGAAGGTATGCATGATATTAGAACACATTATTAAATATGGACAAAAAACTATTAATTTTTCTCTGGTGCGTGAACTAAGAAAAACGTTAAAAATTAGTGTTTTGCCCGATCTATCTGTAGAAGTAAGCGTACCTTATGAATTTTCGACTGAAAAAGTTTTGAACAAAGTTAAAGGTCGTGCGCCGTGGATTACAAAACAGATAGATTATTTTAAAACGTTTTTGCCAAAAGAACCACCAAGGCAATATGTAAGTGGTGAAACTCATTATTATTTTGGGCGCCAATATCGATTAAAAGTAGTAGAAGCAACATTTCAAAAAGTAAAATTAAAAGGTAAATATATTTTTATATATTCATTACAACCTGATAATAAAACTCATACAAAAGTTTTATTATATAAGTGGTATAAGTTCAGAGCTGAGGAAATGTTTAAAATGATAACTGAACGGTCTAATGACAAAATAAAAAAATATGGGATAAAAGTACACCATGTTGAAGTTAAGGCAATGAAATCTCGTTGGGGTAGTTGCATGCATTCTAAAATGAAGATTGGTTTAAATATTGAGCTGATTAAGGCACCCTCGCATTGTATAGAATATGTAATCATTCATGAGATGTGTCACTTTAAATATCCCAATCATACAAAACAATTTTATAATTTTCTGTCTTTAGTTATGCCTGATTGGGAGAAGTGTAAGGCAAGGTTGGAGAGGGTTGTTATATGAATAATAGATTTCAAATATATAGCGTGAGAACCTACAGCGACTTGCTACTAAATGAAGCCGAAAAGATAAAATCTTTAATTAAAACTTAAACTTTTTATTTTTAAAAAGGTCAATACAAATATCTACAACTGAGTTATCATAGAGGATTCCTTTGTTCTTAGCGATTTCCTCTAATGCTTTATTTAAACCAATTGCAGGTCTGTACGGTCCGTGAGATGACATAGCTTCCAAAGTATCTGCAACTGCAATGATTTTAGCTTCTAGTAGGATATTCTTGCCTTTCAGTCTATTAGGATATCCTGAGCCATTTATTCTTTCATGATGTTGAAGTATTGTTTTTGCAATGGGCCAGGGAAATTCTATATTTTTTAAAATATCATAACCTTCCCTGCAGTGTGATTGAATTAGCATTGTTTCTGCCTTAGACAGGTATGCAGGTTTGCTGAGTATGGAAAGAGGGATGCACATTTTCCCTATGTCATGTAATATTGATATGAGATAAATTCCTTCTATCGTATCTGCATCCAGCTTCATCTCCTTAGCTATTGCTCTTGTCAGCACAGCAACCCTTTTTTGATGCCCTGCAGTATAAGAATCTCTTCTTTCACTTATAAGCGCAATTGAATTTATGATTTCATATAAAGTTTTTTTAGTATTAAAATAGTTTCTTTCTAACTCTTTTTCATATCTGATACTTTTAATACCTATAGCAATATCGTTTGCAACTTCCTTTAAAAATTTTATTTCCTGATTTTTAAATGAATTTTCTAATCCTGAATAAACATTTAAATTTCCGATTACTTTTTTATTGCATATTAATGGAACAGCAGCCATTGCCCTGCAATCTCTATATAATGCTTTATTTCTCCAGGGCTTAAAAAAAGGATCGGTGGCGATATCGTTTACTATTAAAACTTTATCTTCCCCCTTAACCATAACAGCAGGATTTTCCAAATAACCGTTTCCTTTTCCTGCAAATGCTGCACAATTAATTTTATTTCCTTGTGTATCGAAAAGACCAATCCAGATAAAATTATATTCCCCTGTTTTTATCAAAATATCACATACTTTTTGATAAAGCACATTTTCCTTTTTTACATGTAAAAGTAAATGATTTATTTTGCAGATCGCATCCCTTAAGGTATTTAGTCTCTTAATTTCCTCATTTTTTGATGGTTTTTTATAAGGTTTTTTTGTTTTTAAAGAATTACTCATTAGTTTTAATAAAAAAATCTTATTGATATTTTAAAATTTTTAACATATATTACTTTTGTATAAGTAGTTTATTTAAAAAGTTTGTATTAACTATCTATTTAATAGCATAAAATAAAAAATTTGTCAAAAACAACTATATAATTCTATACTATAAATGTTTGATTTATTTCTAAGTTATTATATAATAAAAGACAAATTAAATTAGAGGGGATTAAATTTATGGTAAAAATTAAAAAAACAAAAGAGCTTTCAGAGGAATTTGGCATAAAAAAAGTAAACAGCATAAGTGATCTTGAAACGGAAATAATGAAGATAATGTGGGCAATAGACAATGCTTCTGTGCGGGAAGTTCATGAATTAATGTTAAAAAGGGAAATGGAGAAAAAGAATCAGGTTTTATACCTTATACCACAGTCATGGCTACAATGGCTACACTTGCAGAAAAGGGTCTATTAAAACAGGACAGGAGCAACAAAACTTTCATTTATTCCGCTGCAATTAACAGTAGATCACTTTCAAGAAATATAATAGGGTCTGTTGCCGAAAAGCTGCTTGATAAGTCATCGAAAGAACTTATTTATAAATTTCTATCTGCTGTTGAAGATGTTCCGGTGGAAAAAATAAATAGGTTATTGGATGAATTAAAAATAAAAAAATAAGAATGAAATTTAACTGGAATATCTATGTTTTTCCTGAATATAATTGCGCATTATTTTTTACCGATAATTTATGACAGTTTTGTAGTATTGACATTAGCACTGATCTTTTTATTCATTCTCAGGATAAAAGACCCGAATATCAGAATTCTGTTTTTTACACTGCCTTTAATAAAACCCTTTATAATAATCATTGAAAGAATAGATGTAAATAAAATTTATTTACAATTATCTAAGAGTGTATTAGGATTTAGACTTCCTGACCCTTCAAATATTATTAAATTTGATCAAAGTACAAAAGAAGTTGCGACTTTTACTTCAAATACTGATTATATAATAGGACTTGTTATCCTGATTTCAATATTTACTTTTCTAATTATAAGATGGGTAAGTCTGGCGCTTTTTTACAGGAGGCTTGCATATGAGGAAAAAGTGGGAAGAAAAGAAGTACCGGATATTTATAAAATCATAGATAATTTTACGGCCAAAACAAAAACTTCTTCCCCCGATGTGAGCCTTACCCATAAAACTTATATTTCCCCTTTTATTGTCGGACTGAGAAGATTCACATTGGTTTTATCTCCAAAATTGTTCGAACATTTAAATGAGAATGAAAAAGAAACTTTAATTCAGCATGAGTTATGCCATATCAAAAGGAAAGATAACCTGATTGGCTGGATAACACTTATTATCAAGGATTTGAATTTTTTCAATCCCTTTGCCTATATTGCATATTATCTGATAAGATCCGAGCAGGAAAAGGCGTGCGATCAGTTAGTTGTCAAATATTCCGGAAAATCTGCAGAAAATATTGCAAGTAATATTTTAAATTCAATATTAAAGTTAAAACTTACTCTAGGTCCAAACAGTCATCTGATACCTGCTGCAAGTTCAGCATTTTCTTTTACCAGAATTTTCAGCCAGAAAAGGCTGGAAAACAGAATTCATTCAATAACAAGCACTGATATCAATAGAATTTATAGCAGAATATTTCCAAAGATTCTTATGCTCTTACTTTTTATTTTGCTTCTTTTTGTTCAGATAATTTTCACTTTTAAGATAGGTAATCTGATTTTTGTTTTAAGGTAATATTTTTCTTTGCATCATTCGGAAGATTTATAGATAAATAAATAGTAAACTTTTCTATCCGTAGCAAGAACTAAAAAATCATTAAGAAGGGAGGTATAAAAATGATTCCAATCAACAAAACAAACAAACTCTGGAACAAAGATAAGGAGTTTAAAACGATGCGATATGAAGCAGGTATTATGTGTTGCTGGTTTTGGTGCTGGATATTTAATGTATAAAAATGAATTTTTTTCCCAGCAAGTATAATTATCACTATAAAATAAATTCAGAACATTCAATTATGAATAATTTACTGACCGGGGCCCTGGATATTATAGATAATAATACTATGGATAAATTACCTGGAGATAAACTGAACATGAATGAAAATTCTGATGAATATCCTCTCTCAACATTAATTGAGAGAGGATATTATTATAAAGAGCCTGATGCTGAAAATAAGCTTTTCAATGAATTATTTGAAAATTTTAAAAAAAAATTAAAAAACAGACCGATTAAGTTTGTATTTTGCCCGACTTTTAATTGTAATCTGAAATGTTCCTACTGTTTTGAAAAAGACCTTACAAAAAAATCGGATAAATTTATGAGCGATGAACTGTATAATTATGCTATAAACACTATTAAAGAAATACCAAAGAATAATGGCAGGAATGTCAGCTCCATAGAACTTTTTGGGGGCGAACCTCTACTTACAGGGACAAAACAAATGGTTGGCAGGATTCTTAAATTTGCAAGTGAGCAAAATATAAAGATTTCAATCATTACCAACGGCGTTATGGCAAAAGAGTTCATTGATATCTTAAAACCTGTAAAATCAAATGTGGAAATGCTGCAGATTACGCTTGACGGCCCTGATTTTATTCATGATAAAAGAAGAAAGTTTTATTCGGGTAAAGGCAGTTTTAAAAATATAACCGAAAGTATCAATTCACTTGTTGTAAACGGGATCAATACAAATGCCAGGATTAATATTGACATGGAAAATATAGAATACCTGCCTCATTTGTATGAATTTATTGATAAGATGAAATGGTTTGAATATCCTAATTTTAAGATACAACCCTCAAAAGTTACGGATCACAGCAGTCTGGAATGCCATGATCCTATAGTTCCTGATCATATGCTTCTTGAAAAATTAATTGAGATCTATGATGATTATCCTCATCTGGAAGATGTTTTAACATTTTATTTATTTAAACCACTCAGGCATATACTTGATATTTTAAACGGTGCTGAAAATGTTTCACCAAGGTATTTTAATTGCGAAAGTAATTTAATAGAGTTATATATATTATGCCCGGATGGTTACATCTATACCTGCCCCGAATCCATAGGCATTACGAACACCGCTATAGGTAAATTTTACCCCGACCTGATTTTTTTCGAAGATCAAATAAAAATGTGGACAGAGAGAAATATAACAAATTTAAAGGAATGCCAGGAATGCAGGTTTTCACCAATCTGCGGGGGAGGCTGCCCGTATTCATCAATATTAATTTATAAAGATAGCCTGCATCCTGTATGTGAAAACTATCAGGAGGTCCTTGACACCTTTTTCAAATATAGGGGAGAAAAAATACTTCAAAAATTCCTTACCTGAAAAACTGCGGGATACCATCAATCAAAATTTAACTGAACTTTAATTTTTGAGTATAAAAAGTTGACAACTTAAATGAAATATCTTATAGTATTTTTAAAGTTAGTCATTATGTCATAATAACTAACTTGATATTTGAAAACTTTACAAATATTATAATAAAATTTATTATCTTATTATACGAAAGAACCAAATGAATAAACCCAATAAATCCAATAAACCAAATAAATCCAATGCGGAATATAATTTTAAAGAGACTGGCAGAGTTTCTGTAGCCGAAGCAAAAAGTAACTTTTCTGAATATATTTCCCGGGTGGCTTTTGCAAATGAAAAATTGATTATTACAAAAAGGGGAAAGCCTATTGCAGGATTGATATCTCTTGAAGACGTTAAAAGATTGAAACGGGAATCAGCGTCTAGCGGTCTTAGCCGGGCCATAGGAAAATGGGAAAATTTTGATGAAATAAAATCGGAAATTAAAAAAATTTATAATAAACGTTCCAAAGAACAGGGAAGAAATGTATCTTTTTGATACGGATACAATAACAAATATTTTAAAAAAAAGTCCTTCCAAAAAATTAATTGATAAGATTTCCGGAATTAATAGAGAGGATCAATTCATATCTGCAATTACAGTAGGGGAAATAGTTTACGGAGCCTTTAAGAGTAAAGATTCAGCCTATCATATGGAACAATTAAAAAAAGTACTTCTTCCTTTAGTGAATATCCTATCTTTTGATAGTGGCGCTGCATTTTATTATGGAAAAATAAGAGCAGAGCTTGAAAAACAGGGAGAGATAATTTCAAGTATGGATTTACAGGTAGCTTCGATAGCGATTGCAAATGATCTAAAACTTATTACTGGCAATATCAGGCATTTTAAAAGAATAAAAATACTTCAAATTGAAGATTGGATAAATTAAAATTATTACAAATCATGTCTAATATTTGAAATAACTTCTCTGGATATTTTTTCAATCAGGTTATTGTAAGAAACAGTCTGGGCAGATGGTTTGAATCTGGGGTCAGAAAAACCGCATGTTCTGTCTTCACAAAAAAAACATAAAGTTTTTTCAGGGGCGCACATTCCCTTGCTCCCGAAAACTTCCAACCTTTCTTTGACCGCAGCTTTAAATCCTTCCATACCTTTGACAATTAAATCAGGGAAACTGGTTGCATCAGGATACTCCTTAAGATATTTTTTAATTTCATTCATAGCAGCAACTGATGCCTGGGTATAAAAATTAATTTTACATATACCCAAACTTACTGCTTTTTTAAAATCCTCATCCGAGATGCCTGAACCGCCATGCAATACCAGCGGCAGCGGCACTGCATCTCTTATTTTGGTAAGCCTGTCAAAATCAAGTTCGGGCTCTCCTTTATAAAAGCCGTGAACATTACCGATTGCAACCGCAAGTGCATCAATTCCTGTTTCATTATAAAATCTGACAGCATCTTCGACCGTAGTAAATAATTCTTTATTGGCTACGCTGCCTTCTTTTAAGATGTCACCGACTGATTCAGCGCCCCCGACATGTCCTATTTCTCCTTCAACGCTAACCCCAACACTTTTGGCAATCTTTACAATTTCCTTAGTTGTTTGAATATTTTCATCAATTGGATGCACGCTTCCGTCATACATTACTGAGGTAAATCCTGCCCTGATTGCACGTATAATTGTTTGAAAATTAAGACCATGATCAAGGTTTACACATATGGGAATGTCCACTTTTTTTGCAGCACTTATAATTGCCGGAGCAATATCCTCAAGAGCAAAATATCTGAGATGGATTTCAGCAACCTGCAGAATAATTGGTGACTGCTGTTCTTTTGCAGCATCAACAATATAATCTATGCTGGCAAGATTTGTTATATTAAAGGCCCCGACGGCGTATTTGTTTTGTTTTGCATTATTTAAAAGATCTTTTAAATTTATTAGCGACATGTTCCTTCCTTAATGAATTCATGACTAAATATTTTTATAAGGATTTATATTTTATATAATTTTATTGTTTTTTTGTACAGATTCTTTTAAATAATGCAAAACAAAACAAATAC
>JAMCQQ010000461.1 GCA_023379515.1 Actinomycetota bacterium | reverse complement strand
GTTAAGTTTGCCTTAGAAAATCACAGATTTCAATTAATTTTTGTTTAGAAACAAATGTCGAATCCTTGGCAAATTCATCGGAGTAGTAAACCTTAGCACCATTAAATCTTAAAATTTTACCCAATTTATATGATAGAGAATCCCTTATATCATCTATATCAGCTTTAAATGACATCCCTAGGATTCCTATTTTCTTGTCAGCCAAGTCATATTTTCTTTTTAGACTGTCTACTATAAAACCCGGTAATCCTTCATTAATCATCATTGCAGCATGACCTAATAAAAAATTATTCGAATCAAAAGCAGCCAGTTGCATGGTATCTTTTAAAAGGCATGGACCAGCTGCAAAACCGGCCATAGGAAGTTTGCCGCCCCGCTCGTATCCTTCTTTCATGGCCCATCTTACTCTTTCATAATCTACCTCAAATTTGTTAGAAATCATATAGAACTGGTTGGCCAAAGCAAATTGGATATATCTCAATGCATTGGAAAATAGCTTAATAAGCTCTGCTTCACCCATTGAAGTTTTTATTATTTTTGGAGAGATTGCACTAAAAAGGGCAGCCGCACTATCTACTGCATAATCGCTCAAACCCGCTACAATCTGAGGTAATTCCTTCAATTCCTTAATAGCATACCCCTCTGTTATCCGCTCTGGGCAATACGCAATGTGCCATTGTTTACCATTACTTAACATTCTCAGGAGTTGTTTACATGTATTCGGATAAACTGTACTTCTGATGATAATTGTTTGATTCTGATTCAAATACTTTCTGATATTTTCAAAAAACTCTAAAAAGACTCTTGTTCTTGGAGTCAAATGCTCGTCAACCGGAGTACCGATTGTGACAATTATATACTTTGTTTTTGATATATCTTTATTAATGAAAGAAACCGCTAGTGTTCCAACTTTTAAAACTTTTTCTAATATCTCTTGTGCGCCATATTCAATAAAAGGCATTTGGCCTTTTTTGACCATCTCACCTTTAGTTTTATTAATATCGTATAAACACACTTTTAATCCCTTTTCTGCAAAAGCAATGCCTAGCGGAAGTCCAACATGACCAAGTCCCCCAATTATCACTAAATCATAGAAAGTATTGTTAGTTTTTATCGGCATATGCTTAATTGCTCACGATCATATCATAAACCCAATTTCTTTAAAACTTCTCCTGTTATATCAACCATATCTTTATTTAGGAATCTAACAGTACGAAGATTACTTAATTAATAAAAATGTGATATATTTCCTCTAATTGGGTCTTTATATAATTTATATTCTAATACATGTTTATTATAATGCTCTATTATTACAATATAAAGTTTTAATAAACAAACCATGATATCGTATTTCAAAAAAGAGTGGTTCATATTATTAATATTTATTATAGTAACAAGCTTCTCTCAAATTTTAATTCTAAAACCACATCTAGAATTTGGATTTTCTCCGGATGATGTACGCATTATGTCTGATTTCTCGTCATTAGGGAATAATCCTTTTTCAAAATTTAGTCAGGCTTGGAAAAAATGGGAAGGACCACACACTGTTAATCCAATATATTATGGGGGAATTTTATTTTCCTTTTTCGGTTTTAATTATGAAACATATCAATTTGCCGCATTAATCTTTAAGATTATTTCTGTTATATCGTTATACCTGTTAATTCATACAATAGCCAAAAACAGACTATTTGCATTTATTACAGGATTCATCTATTCATTCCATTACGGCTCTGCTGGTTCATTAGAGATGGTAGCTAGAACCCAGGATTATCTGGTTATTACCGGACTTAATATTTTCCTTATACTTTTTTACTTTATTTATATTAAAAATTTCCAGAATATCTTATTGTCCATTTTATCTTCAATAGTTCTGTTTGCAACTTTCTTTATCAACCCAATCAGGGCCTATCCAATACTGCCTTTTATATGCTTCCTAACTTTCGTAATATTTTTAAAAAATAAAACCTTGTCAAATTCTTACTTGCTTATCAGAACCCTTACTATCTTTTTCTTACCTTTTATATTATTTTTCGGTCTTCAAGGTACAGGCAGACCGTTTTATGGAAACACTTTGATCATTCTGGATAAAATTTCACTGGGGAATTTTCAAATGCTGCTATATCCATTCAGTTCTTTCGGCAGCCTTTTTCTAACAGGAAATATTTTGAAACCCTTAAGCTTCCCTGACTGGACTTTAAATAATTTCTTTGGTTTTTTCGTTGGAGGACCGCTGATAATCTTTGGATTTACAACATTAATCCTATCGTTTATATTATCGAAAAAACCTCTGAAATTTTTCTTTAGAGTTTTTATAACTAATTTTTTCTTAGAACTACTAATATTCTTTACCATAGATCACGGAGCGAATTTACTTCCCTCATTAAAGGTATCATACGACCCATATACCTATGCTCCTGCAACAGTTTTAGGAGGATATATTATCATTTTGACGATCTTCGTATTTATAGAATGGTTACGCAACAGAAAAAATATTTACTTGAGTCTTTACCTTTTAGGAATTAGTTTCGCTGTTACCTTTGTTTGGTTCACCTGGATTATATATTCCGTTGTCCACATACCAATGGGAATATACGGTTATTCAACCATACCTTCTATGGGGATTTCCGCAGCGATAGCCGCCGTACTGACATTAGCTTACACTAAGTTTTACAAAAATCATGGTTCTCTTAAATTTCTAGCGCCTTTAATTTTCCTGTTACTTATACCATATTTCTTTTTCAGCAATAATCAAATACAAGAATACCTAAAATATACTATGGCTTACGGCAATAAAGCCTCTGACCAGATCTATTTAAAAGACAGATTCTGGAGTTTCTTAAAAAGTGACACAACTCCGTGTAATAACTTTTTCTTCTTGGATACAAAATCTAATGAATCAAACGGGGTAAATTATAATTTCATTATGATTGACAGATTTGACAGATGGTATAGCTTATATGGCCCATATAACTCAAAAAGGCCTTGCCCTGTAGCTTTACTTGTCAGCGATGAAGAAAAACTTTCATCAATTTATACTATACTGGAGGGAAAAGAGGGATTTTTATATAAATATTTCGATGGCACAGATAATTTTTTCTCCCTTGAGGACTTTTATGCATTTAAATTACAAAACAGGGATATGGAATAAATGC
>JAMCQQ010000460.1 GCA_023379515.1 Actinomycetota bacterium | reverse complement strand
GGGCTAGGTGGTACATTCTTCGGTGCTTATCTTCTTACATTGATTGGTAGCCTACTTACGATGGTAGGAGTAGGTAATGCAGGGAGACTGGTGTTTACGGGAATTATAATAGTAACTTTTACCGGCTTTTATGAAAATATATCAAAAAGGATAAAATAAATTATTAGGAGGTGAAAAAACGATGAAGGAAACGTGAAAGTTGTGTGGGATATCTATTTATAAAAAATATGCTTTAAGGTAAAAGGGTTTGCATTTGTGCCTTGAGCGAAGAGAAAGGAATGAGTATGAATATGAAAAGAAAGTTTAAATTTCTATTATGGGTGCTGGTATTGACTATAAGTTGGTCACTATTACTACTAAGTTTAAGTGGATGTTCACCAAAAGAAACGGCAGCAGCAGAAACAACGGCAGCAGCAGAAACAACGGCAGCAGCAGAAACAACGGCAGCAGCAGAAACAACGGCAGCCGCAGAAACAGTTAATCCGTTCGCTGATTTGACGGTACTTGATCCCGAGACATATCTACAAAAGTTGGGGAATGTTACTGTAGATGTTAAGTTGGATGCTAATATGGAAGCCGAAAGAATCAATACACCGATGACGCCAAATTGGAAATCTAAGGAACCACCTTGGACAATTGGATATAGTGATCTTACAGTTCAAAACCCATGGCGAATGACTGTAATGCAGGAAGCATTATATGAAGCTAAAAAACATCCAGAAATAAAAGACGTATTTACAGTTGAGGCTGGGGGAGATATTAATAAACAAATATCTGATATAGAGGCTTTGATAGCTAAAAATGTTGATGCAATAATTATTGTTCCGGGTTCTCCAAGTGCTCTGGTCCCAGTTATTGAGAAAGCCTATGATAAAGGTATTGTGGTTATCGTTGTTCATGGAAGAGTAGATACAGAAAAATTTACCAGTAGTATTCAGCCAGACGAATACGGTTTCGGTTGGGTGTTTGGTGATTGGTTAGGTAAAAAACTTAATGGAAAAGGGGAAATTATCGGTATTAAAGCCTTACCTGGGTATAAGCCGGCAATAGACAGATGGGATGGTGCACTTGCAGGTATAGGTCAATATCCAGACATAAAGATTGTTGGTGAAGAATTTGGTAATTGGGACCCTGTTGTGGGTACAAAAGCAGCCACGGACTTATTAGCCGCTCATCAAAAATTTGATGGTATTCTCTCAATAGATCCATGGGCTACAGGTGCAATACTCAGACTTATGGCAGATGAAGGAAGAGATATGGTTCCAACAACAGGTTTTGAAGAAAATAGCTCGATTAAAGCTTGGTTTGACTATAATGTAGAAGGCATTGGTGCGTATGAACCAACTTGGCTTACAGGTGAAGCGGTTAAAGTTGCAATTAAGGTTTTACAGGGGGAAGCTATATATAAAAGATATTTGACAAGAGTACCAATTATCACACAAGAAGATAAAGGTAAACTATATAGAGAAGATATGCCATCGAGTTATTACCCGGGGAGCCATTTACCAGATGAAATTTTAAAAGAAATCTTTAAGTAATTACCATATATGCGGCAATTTAAATAAATAATGTGTGTGACAGGATATACTATATATTGTGTTTAATATGGAAAGATAACACTTTATTTATTCAATTAGGGCTTCACGGAATTTCGTGAAGCCCGCTTTAGTCAAAATATAATAGGAGGGCGTAATGATAAAGTATGAAGAAATGACTGGAAAAGAAAGAATAAAAGCCGCAATTAAATTTCGGGAACACGATAGAGTAAGCTGTTTTCCCTTGATTCACTGGGGATCTGCAGGAATTTACGGTACATCTGTTGAAGAGTATGCTAAAGATCCGCTCGTTCAAGCTGAGTCACTTATTAAGTGTTGTGATATTTTTGGATATGACGGGATTAATACAGGAGTAGATGTCATTATTGAAGCCGAAGCCTTTGGTGGTGAGACTGTTTTTCAGAAAGAAGGTCCCCCATTTTTGAAAAGTCATTTTATCTATAATGATAGTGAAAAGTTAACAGTTCTAAAGAGTTTAAAGGTACTTGATCCAAGAAGTTCTGGAAGAATGCCTATTCAAATAAAAGCATCCGAAGAAGTAGTAAAAAGAAAAGGAAAAGAAAAATACATTATGGCTTTTATTATGGGTCCTCTAAATGCTGCAAGTCAATTAAGAGGAGTCCAAAATACTATGATAGATTTTATTCTGGATCCAGCATATATAGAAGAACTATTAGATTTTTCAACTAAACAGGTTCTTGAATATGGGAAAAGTCTAGCAGAAACAGGTGTGGATTGTATCGGCATAGGGGAAGCATTAGCCTCACCAAATTTTAGTTCACCTGAAAGTATATATAAATTTGATTTTCCAAGACTAGTTAAATTAATAAATGGTTTGCATGAGGCTGAGGTTGACACAATTCTTCATATTTGTGGTGATTTATATCCCATGTTTAAATATAGCAAAAAAATTGGAGTCAATATTTTAAAAGAAACAGGCACAGATATAATAGATATTGATCACCAGGTAAAAATGGATGATGCTATAAAAGAAACAAAAGTTTGTTGTAGAGGCAATCTTGATCCTTCTACTGTTTTACTCAGTGGGACGAAAGAAGTTGTTTTTGAATATTCTAAAGAGGTAATTTTGAATGCTGGTCCAACAAATGGTGCAATCCTTGGATCAGGCTGTGATATGTCTTATAGAACTCCAAAAGAGAATATTATGGCAATGATGGAAGCAATACAACAATATGGTAATTATCCACTAAATAAATAATTTTTTTGACAATATTCACTGAAAATATAATTGCATTTCTTGAGGTTTCAAATATTTATAGC
>JAMCQQ010000459.1:419-6722 GCA_023379515.1 Actinomycetota bacterium | reverse complement strand
CCTGTTAAACTTGTAATATGGTGGTGGGGTGAGCAGGAAGCAAAAGGACTTGAAGGATTCATGAAAGAAAGCACGGAAATGTATACAAAAGAACATCCTAACGTAACTTTTGAACTCGTTCTTCAATCTACTGAATCTTTGGTTGAGGCATTCAGGGCTGCCGGTGCCGCAGGTGAAGGGCCCGATATACAGTATTTCTGGGGCGGCGTCTACACTATCGAAGATGCATGGAACGGATTTATAGTACCTATATCCGATTATCTTTCTGAGGAAGAACTCAGCCATATGTACACAAGAAATGAACAGATGATGGGAGGCAAAATATGGGGTGCTCCCTGGTACATGGTTCCAATGGTATTCGGATATAACAAGGTAATTTTTGAAAGAGCAGGACTTGATCCTGAAAAACCTCCCAAAACCTGGACAGATTTCATGACAGCAAGTGAAGCCATTAAGAAGGCAGGAGGATCCCCGCTTTATCTGGGTAATCAGGAAGGCATCAGCGGCGGCTGGATGCAGGGATGGCTCGGCGGACAATGGATGGGTGGAAAGACACCGCGTGATTTTATGGCTCCGGCTATCGGCAAAGCAAGCTATACGGATCCAAAATATGCTACCTGGTGGAAATATTACGGGATGCTCAGGGATAAGGGATATTTGAACAATGATTATGAATCCATACAGCTTTATCAGGGCATGGAAGAATTTATGGCAGGAAAAGGCGGATTCACGTTCGGTGTTCTATCTTCTGCTGTCAACTGGATAAATACGATGGGTGCCGATAAGGTAGGCTTGATGTCGGCTCCTATAGTTGAGGAAGCTGGCGGAGGATGGGCAAAAGAGGATATGTTAGATGTAAGCTCACAAACATTAGCCATAACCAAATGGTCAAAGAATAAAGAAGTTGCCGCTGATTTTATAGCATTCCTGCACACGGCCGAAAGACAGAATGCCATGTATCTTGAATCAGGCGCACCTCCTTGCGATGACAGGTTTGATCAGAACCTTTTGAAGACCGAACAGGAGAAATGGGCCTTCAAGCAGATAAGTTCAGGCAATTGGTTTTATCACAATGAGAATTATTTACCTGTAAAAGTAAATGTTGATGGCAATTATGTTGTTGCTCAGCAATTCATTGATGAAAAATTGACGCCCGAAGAGGCTGCAAAGCGTGTGGATGATGTTGCAAAACTTTACAGGGATACTGAGCCTGACAGGTTAAAACAAATGATAGAATGGTATGATTCATTTGGTGAGATTTTCGGGGAATAAGATATTTATCCTGATATCTATCTGATAAGTATGCAGGGAAAACTTTTTAGTTTTCCCTGCATATGGCAGTAATGGTAAAAAAAGAACTATAATTTACGATAAAATAATAAACAAAAAAGTAGAAGAATAAAAAATGCGGAACAGACGAAAATTCACTGAAATAATATTATTTCTTTTACCGGCTATTCTGATAATAGGATTTATTTATTTGTTTCCACTTGTCAAAGTTTTTCAGTACTCTTTCATGAGAATAAGCGGTACCAGCTTTAAATATATCGGTTTTACTAATTATATCAATCTTTTCAACGATCCGAGATTTATCATAGGCCTTAAGAATAATTTCATATTGCTTATATCTGTGCCGCTTATTTTAATACTGGCCATATTTTTTGCGGTCCTTTTATATGAAAAAATGGCAGGATGGAAATTTTACAGGTTTACCCTGTTTCTTCCTTATATCCTGGCTATATAATCAGGTTTTGATTTCAATGTATTTGGTTATATATTCCAGTTGAACGGTATATTGAATTATTTTCTTGAAAAATTAGGTCTTAGTTTTTTAATAAATGACTGGTTCGGATCCTCAAAACTGGCAATATGGACACTGATGTTTGTAATCATGTGGAAAGAGCTTGGTTTTTCCATAATCATGATATTTGCAAGATTACTCAGTGTAAACCAGGAACTTTATGAAGCTGCAGAGATTGATGGTGCATCATGGATCAAAAAACATATTTATATAACAATCCCGCAATGCATAAATGTCATATCATTCCTTTCGGTAATCCTTATAATAACGATGTTTGCCTGGATATTTAACTATGTATTCACGCTCACAAGGGGAGGTCCCGGCAACTCTACCATTGTGTCGGAATTTTATATATATACTACGGCTTTCAGGGATAACAACATGGGCATGGGAACTGCAGGCTCAGTAATACTTTTCATCATAATGCTTGCATTGATAATAGTTTATGCAAGATTATTTGGAAGGGAAGAAGTGGATTGAAAAATAAGATGTTCAAGGCAAATATACAATCAGACAATAAGAAAGGGACTGCCCTATGAAAATGAAGAGAAATTATTTTGCCCTTGCAGGCAGGCAGATCATGATGATACTTCTGGCATTACTGTCCCTTTTCCCAGTTTTTTTTATGATAAATACCGCATTGAAATCAAAACCTGATTATATAGCCAACAGATTTGGGTTCCCCCACTCAATTGCACTGCAAAATTTTAAGGAAGTTTTCCTGGGCGAGAATTTTCCGAGATGGTTTTTAAATTCTGTTATCCTTACTGTTGCAAGCGTGTTGGTTTCCCTGGTAATTGCACTGCTTGCCGCTTTTGCTCTATCAAGATACAGATTCAAAATGAGAGAAGGGATCCTGAAATTCGTAATATCTCTGATGATGGTACCTCCGGTAATAATGCTTATCCCTCTTTTTGTCTTTATGTCTAAAATAAAATTGACCAATTCATATACAGGCATAGTTCTGATATATATAGGATTGCTGCTGCCATTCTCAATATACCTGCTGACTACTTTTTTCAGGAGTATTCCGCAATCAATAATTGAAAGTGCTTCTATAGATGGCTGCAATTCGGTAAGGATTTTAAAGAATATTTTAATACCGATGTCAATGCCGCCTATCATGACGCTTATTGTCATAAATGCTCTGTGGGTATGGAACGAGCTGCTTCTTGCGCTGATCTTTCTGCAGAAAGATGAGTTCAAGACTCTTATGACCGGTATTACGGTATTTAAATCAAGATACAATATCGATGTGCCCCTTACAATGATGGGATTGTTTGTCATCACAGTACCTATGGTTTTGATTTATTTTTTAGCGCAGCAATATTTTATAAGGGGCCTTGTTTCAGGATCTTTAAAGGAGTAGAGAGGAGGAATATATGCGTGATTTTAACAGAGAAAAAATGTCTGCCCGAAAAAGACTGGAGATGACACTTAATAATGAGGAAGCCGACAGGGTACCGATCAATGATTTTATTCAAAATTTTGAGGTTGTTCAGTATTGTACCGGGCAGAAGGTCACCGCGGATAATTATACTGACCTGGTGTGCAAGGTGCTTTCGGAAAATGTCGACTGCTGTGAAACCGTACCTTCGGTTATCAAGGAAGGGATCAGAAAAGAAAAAGACGGGTTTGTATATAAAGATGAATGGTGGACAAGCTGGATCATTGAAAAACCTTTCTCGGATACCAAAGGGCTTAGAGAGCATATATTAAGAAACATTGAAGATTTGCAGGTTTACAACCCGGGTGATGAATTCAATTATGCCGGATGGGTAAATCTCTGGGGTACAAATACAGACGAGGGAGGAAGCTTTGAACATCCAAAGGAAAGGTTTAAAAAGCTCCAGGAGAAGCTCGGGGATGTTGTAATGTTTATGGCACAGAGCCCAATAGGCCTCGACGTGGCTTATAACAGAGCCGGCTGGGAGCTATTCTCATATGCATATCTGGAATATCCGGATATCATACATAAATGGCTCAAGGCAATTGCAGATTTTGAAGAAAAAAGAATTGACGATATAGCGGATTACAACCTGTCACCGGCAGTTTTATCCTATTGTGATATAGCATGGAACAAGGGTCTTATTTTTTCTCCTGATTTTTTAAAAAAAGAATTAATACCTTTTGTAAAACAAAATGCAGACGCCTGGCACAGGCATAACATAAAGGTCTTTTATCATTCCGAAGGCGACATAAGAGCAATAATACCGGATCTGATTGAAGCAGGGATAGACGGGATACATCCCGTCGAACCAATGGCCGGGATGAGTACCAAAGAAATCAAATCTAAATATCCCGGCTTATTGATGATCGGCGGTTTGGATAATTCACAGATGCTGACCAGCTGGAGTATGGATGAAATAGATAATGCTGTCAGGGATGCGCTTGATGGGGGCAAGAAGGGTGGAGGCTATATCATTAGTTCCAGCGAAATTCATCCGGCCTGTGATCCTGAAAGGGTAGTAAAGATGTGGGACAGCGAGATTAAATATGGATGGTATTAACAGGCGGCATTAATAAAAATAATATTGTTTTATCAGGAGCCATTATGAAAATTAATAATATGATTCCAAAAGCAGGGTTACTGTTGTTTGAAGCCAAATGGTTTTTGGATTTGGGTATTGGTGAGAAAGACGGCAGAATAGGTGACCTGGGTACCCTTCTAAAACAAGAAATCGATAAAATTGAGAATTCTTTAAAAGAAGACATGAATTTAATAAATCCCGGAATAATCTTTGATATAGGGTCCGCAAGAGAAGCTTTAGACAACTTTAAAAAAGAAAAAGTAGATTTAATCATTGTTTGTTTCTTAACCTGGGCAGAAGATGCAGCATGGATTGAAATTTTAAAGAATATAGGGGATATTCCAATTTTATATTGGGAATATATGACAGGATTCTATACTGCAAAACAGTATTCAGCATTGGAACTGTACCATAACTCCGGGATAGTTGGTGCCCTCCAGGGTTCCGGAAGCATCAGGAGGTTCAATAAAAAATTCAAGTTTGTGATAGGGGAAGCAAATAATGATCTGGTTATGTCAAAAATTGTTTCTTTTGCAAATGCATCCAAAGTAAAAAATATTTTAAAAAATTCTACCATGGGACTTCTGCCGTTCAGGAACGATCAGATGAAATCAACTTGTATGGATGAATACCTGCTTTTAAAAAAGACAGGTATGCTCCTGCAGATTTTGACGATTGCAGAATTAAAGGAAGAAGGGTCCAGACTTAAGGATAATGTTATTAAGGGATTCATGGAATGGAACAGAAATTCATTTAAGCTTGATAAAAATATTAATGAGAGGGACTTTTTTCAGGCTTCCAAAATAACGCTTGCCTTGGCAAATATGTATATAAAATATAAGCTGAATGCGCTTGCCTTAAATGATGTTTGTGATGAGCTTCACAGGAACGTGGGACTGAGACCCTGCCTTTATCCGGAAATTTATAATGAAATCGGTGCGGTCATTGGTTTTGAAGGTGACATTGCCTGTACCCTGGCAATGTATATGTTGTATTTATTTACAAAAAAGCCTATAGGTTTTACGGAAATACTAAATTTTAATCCTCAGGAAAATACTGTAAATGCCGGACATCCCGGACCCAATAATCCATTACTTGCCCAGTCTTATAAGGACATAACAATAGTACCTGATGTAGAATATATGGATAGTGATTATGAGAATGCAAATTCGGCTACCCTGGAATTGATTGCGGCACCTGGCAAAGTGACAATGGTAAACATCCTGGATATTGGAGATAATATCCAGATGATAGTCAGCAGCGGCATATCTTTAGGCGGACATAAAAGGCTGACGGCGTTTCCGTTTTTATTGAACCTCCTGATGCTTCCGGTCCTGGAATTCCTGGAAAAAGTAATTAAGGCCGGGAGCACTCAGCACTTTGCAGTGGTACATGCAGATGTAATAGAAGAATTGATAGATTTATGCAATATTTTAGATTTTAAGGTCGTAAAAATATAATTTGTGAGGTTTTATGTTTATACCACTAAAAATTATGATGGATCATGCCAGGCAAAATGGTTATTCCATTTCAAGATTTGCGGTTACTAATTTGGAAAGCATAGAGGCAGTTACTCAGGCGGTGGAAATTACAGATTCACCGATAGTTTATGATATCTATGAACCAGAGCTTAAGAATGTTTGCCAGTCCTGCCTGGAATTCCTGATTAAAAAGTTAGGCAGTGAAACAAGGGCCCCTGTTGCAATATTTTCGGACCATGTCCAGGATGCAGCAACCTGCAAGGAAATTATCAATAAAGGTTACAGCGGACTGATGGTAGATGCTTCAAAATATTCTTTTGAACAAAATGTCATGATAACAAGGGAAGTTGTTGATTATGCAAAACAATATGGAGTGTTTGTAGAAGGAGAATTGGGAATAATTGAATCAGGCAGGGAAGGGGATGATACCGGTAAGTTTGAACTGACAGATCCTGAGCTTGCCCGTGATTTCGTGAAAAGAACTAATGTC
>JAMCQQ010000459.1:0-409 GCA_023379515.1 Actinomycetota bacterium | reverse complement strand
ATTCTTCATACTGTCTTGCAATTGCCATAGGGGTAAAGTCCGGATTTTATCGAAGCACTCCTGAAATCAATTTTGACCTGCTGAGAAAAATAAGAAATAATCTTGATGTTCATTTATCCCTGCACGGATGTTCGGGACTTTCGGAAGAAGTGATAAAAAAATGTGTCAGCAGCGGAATAAGTTTTACAGCCTGGGCAACAGATATAAGATTTGCTTTCTTTGAAAAAATAGATGAAATAAGAAAAGAAAAAGGCCGGGAATATGTTATTCCGGGCAATATTCTGATTCCTGCAAGAGACAGTATGAAGAATGAGATAATCAATAAATTAGGACAGAGCGGTTCAATCGGAAAGGGCAGTGAAATAATTAATTTTTATAAAAATCGGTCAAAAACTGATATTGCCAATTG
>JAMCQQ010000458.1 GCA_023379515.1 Actinomycetota bacterium | reverse complement strand
CACCTCGTGAAGAAGGCCAACTTATATTTGGAACCAGCATAATCTATCCAGGCAAAGTAGGTAGTGAGTACTTTATGACCAAAGGGCATTATCATGAAAAGCCAGATACTGCTGAAATCTATTTTTGTCTTAAAGGAAAGGGATATTTGATAATGGAGAGTTTAGAGGGAGAAACTTCTATAATATTCATGCAATCAGGTTCCATAGGATATGTTCCACCTCGATGGGCTCATCGCACAGCTAACACAGGAGATGAACCTCTTATTTGTTTTTACTCAGTTCCGGCTGATGCAGGACATGACTATGAAGAAATTGCTAAATCTGGATTTAAAGTTATTGCAATAGAAATTAAAAGAGAAGCCAAGGTGGTGTCATTGAAAGATATTCATAAAATCTACTAATAGCATCAATCCAAAGACATAAAAATGAAATTTTAATGAAGAAGAGAGAAGGTAATAAAATGCACATAGACTATGAAATACACCGAAAAAAAGAAGAGATAAACCGCAATGAATATATTATTGCTAAATACTATATTGAAAGTGAAACTACTCTTGAAGACGCGGCCAAGGCTATCGCACTTGGCCAATCTATTGGTCCTCTATCAATAAGAACCAGATATGAAAACAAAGAACTCTTTGAGGACTATGGGGCAAAAATAATAAGTAACACAAATAACACAAAACAAGGAATAGTGGAAATAGCCTTCCCAGCCCATAACATAAACCCCCAAACTGATGGAATAACGCAATTACTCTGTACTTTGGCAGGAAGCCTGTTCGACATCAATATATTAAAAAATGTAAAACTGCTCGATTTTGAACTTCCAGGTTATTGGGCAGATGCTTTCAGTGGTCCCAGGTTTGGTTTAAAAGAAATAAGAAAGATTTTGGGCGTACACGACCGACCCCTACTCGGGGCAATTATCAAGCCTAAGACTGGTTTGCCGCCTGAACTTTTATCCCAGCTTTGTTATGAACTTGCAATTGGTGGTTGTGACTTTATTAAAGAGGATGAAATTCTTGGCAATCCGACGTTTTGCCCCATGGAAAGCAGGGTTCCATTAATCGCCAAATATTTAAAAAAAGCTGAAAGTGAGACTGGTAATAAAATTTTATACGCTCCATGTCTAACTGTGGATGTTAAATACTTAAGAGATCATGCTAGAAAAGCTGTCGATCTCGGTGCTTCAGCGCTTCATTTTAACATTTACTCTGGGCTATCAAGCTATCGAATGTTATCTGAGGATGAACAAATAAGAGTACCAATTCACGTCCAGAGAGGTGGCGATATGGCGTACACTAAAAATCCTTTCCATGGAATAGATGCATTGGTAATATTCAAGGCCATTAGGCTGTGTGGAGGAGATATTACACATGTTGGGATGTTGGGTGGTTACATTTCAACACCTTTTGATAAACTTCAAGTTTACATAAACGCCCTAAAGGGACCTTACTATAATTTCAAATCAACAATACCCGCTATATCCGGCGGCTTACACCCAGGCCTTGTGCACTTAAACGTAAAACTTTTGGGAATAGATATCATGTTAATGGTAGGCGGTGCGATCATGGGTCATCCAGAAGGAATTACTGCAGGTGTTCGTGCTATGAGACAGGCAATAGACGCAGCATGTGCTGGAATTCCTATTAAGGAAGCCAGTAAAGAACATCATGAGCTTCAGACTGCTATTGAAAACTGGGGTATTATTGACACTCTATAATAGAGAGTATAGAGAAAAGTGACTTATTTATAAATCAAAATGTTTTATTGGTTATTTTTTAGATATTTTTATAGATTTGTAAACATCTTTTACGATAATTTTAACAATATTTCCTTTTTCTTCTAATACCCTTGAGTCCCCCTCAATTTCATAATCGATAAAAGGCACATTTATTTTTATATATGCTTCATAAGTAAGTGGTTCTTCCATCATAAGAGACGGACTTATAAAGGGTTCCTGGGGATTACTGGTACCTGTGGCTACTTGCCTTGTGGGATTATAGCCAGTTAGATGAACATAATAATCGCTGCCATCTTCCAAAATAACGACATCGACGTTTAGCGGACAGTGAACTTCTATTGGTAATTCGATGCCAAGATCCTCAATGATGTTCCTAAAAAATTTTCTGTGTTCTGGCAATGCAATCTTATTTGCATAAGATCTAAACAGTTTAAATGGGAAATAAAAAACCTTCCCTTCATAATATTTATTGTATACAAGACAAGGACCTACACTTTTCCACCTTGGATGTTGAAAATAAAAAAACATCGCATCGTTAGCTTCATAAAATGGTATTTCAATGTCCCCATATACTTCTGCATATTCATTATTAGTTCTTATTAAGTTCGCAGGACCATCCACGTAGACAGAGTATCCATCTCTTATCTCACTTGAATATTTTTTAGGAGCTTTAAAGTAGTTATAACTGGATTTAGTCTTACCTACATAATCCACTCCAAACAGATCCGATAGCATGTAGTTTGAAAGTATATCTCCATTTACATCGTAAAGAGATGTTTCATCAGAAGCTATTACCACTCCCCCATTAT
>JAMCQQ010000457.1 GCA_023379515.1 Actinomycetota bacterium | reverse complement strand
GTCTGAATTTAGTATAATACGAATATCAGAAATTCTTATTAAATTGGTGGTGAGTACAATGGTTACTAAGCTAAGAGAAAGATCGCAAATTACTCTTCCGGTAGAAATTATAAAAAAACTGGATCTTAAAGCCGGGGATAATCTTGAAATAACTTTGGAGGATGACAGGATAGTAATAAGACCTGTCCTGATTATAGATAGATCACAGTCCTGGTTCTGGTCAAAGGAATGGCAAGCTAAAGAAAAAGAAGTCGAAGCCGATATTAAGGCTGGTAGAATTCATAAAGCTCACGGATACAAAGATTTAATAGAAAAACTTGAAAAGTAACATGGAATTATTTTTTTCAGAAAGATTTAAAAAAGATTATAAATTGTTCTCAGATGATATAAAGCAGATAATAAATTCTAAGTTAAAAATACTTTCTGGAAATCCGTTGCATCCTTCGCTAAGAACTAAAAAAATAAAAGGAAGAGAAGATATTTTTGAAACAAGTATCAATATGAATATTAGAATGACCTGGAATTATTATGAAGGCAAAATATTACTCAGAGCAATAGGAAGACATAATAAAACTCTTAAAAATCCCTGAATTTCATTAATTCTTTACCGTTACAATATCCCTTTTATTATCTTCTTATAACTTTCCTACAACAAAATTAAGGACTTAGGTTTATTATTTTTGATTAAAATCAAAACTGGTCCAATTACCAGGATAAAACTGGTCAAAATACCGTTACGATTGTTTTGCTTCGAGGTTATACTTAAAAAACTAAAATTTTCTCAAAAAGGGAAATATCACAAATTAACCAAAGAAATTAGAAGATTGATCATTTCTCAATACGGCAGCGAATGACAGCGATGTAATAAAAAATTTTAATTATATCTTGAGATATGTCAATTGTTATGAATGTAATACCCATAAAGAGAGGTTTAAAATTATGGAAGAATTAAAAAACATTTTAAGTGAAAAAACCAAAAGTATTAATGCGATATATATATCATCATACGTGCCACGAAAATGCGGAATTGCAACATATACCAAAGATCTAACCGAGGCTATTAATCACATTAATCCATGCTCCAAGGCAGAAATAATTGCACTGGTCAAACCGGAGGATAAAATTAATTATGGTCCTGAAGTTAAATTTAAAATTAACCAATATGAAATTGAATCATTCATTAAGGCTGCTGATTTTATCAATAAATCAAGTGCGGATATTGTAGTTCTGGAACATGAATTTGGTCTTTATGGTGGTAAATGCGGAGAATATATTATTACTTTAATGAAGCTTGTAAAAAAACCTATTGTTGTTACTACCCATACAATACCTGATAATGCCAGCGAAGGATATGGATTGGTTTTGAAAGATGTAATTAAGATTGCTGAAAAAGTAATAGTTATGATGGCACAAAGCATGTGGAAACTTATAAATAAATATAATTGTCCCAGTGAAAAAATAGAAATTATCCATCATGGTGTTCCTGATTTACCCTTTGAAACCAATGGTAAGAATAAAAAGAAAAAGGGACTTGAAGACAGATTAATCCTGGGTAACATAAATCTTTTATCAGAGAGCAAGGGACTTGAATATACAATCGAAGCTTTAAAGAACATAAAGAAGCAATTTCCTAACATATTGTATCTCATAATTGGTCAGACTCATCCTGTTGTACTGCAAAATGCAGGTGAAAAATACAGAAATTTCTTAAAGAAAAAAATAAAAACCTATGGCTTGCAGGAAAACGTGAAATTTATAAATGAGTATTTAACCTTAAGTGAGCTAATTGAGTGGCTGAAAGTTATAGATATTTATATAACTCCATATCTGGACCCGCAGCAATCAGCATCGGGCGCTCTGGCTTATGCAATAGGCGCAGGTAAAATATGTATTTCAACACCTTATCTTTACGCAAAAGAAGTTTTGGCAAATGACAGAGGTATAATTGTGCCTTTCAGTAATTCCCAGGCAATTGCAGATGCTGTAATAGAAATATTTAAAAACCCATTAAAAAAATCGGCAATTGAAAAGAAAACGTATAAATTCGGAAGAATGATGACGTGGCATAACGTAGCCCTTCAGCATTTTGAGCTATTTGATGAAGTTATATATAATCATGAAAATATCGATTTCGGCCAATATATTTGGAGAAGTATACCGGGAAATATCGATTCTTTAATGAAAATAAAGTCAATGACTACTGATGTTGGGATTTATCAGCACGTAAAATAAGTCTGATCCATTTTATATTCTAAAATATATTTTGATGTTTATTTAATTGTCATAATCTTGCAAAGCTTATTCCTATTATTAAGGCAGCTGCGAAAATCAGTTAATTCTGGTTAAATATTATCAATGGTTCGAATCTCTATCTCCCAGTAAAGCAAAGCAGGGGGGCTAATTGAAAACTGGTTCCCGGATAAGGTAAAATAAAGATTTTCAGGATCAAAACGTGTATAATCCTTCTGTAAGATTTATTTATAACAAGGGGCGATTAGCTCAGTGGTTAGAGCGCTGCGTCGACATCGCAGAGGTCATTGGTTCAAATCCAATACCGCCCACCATTCTTTATTTTTAAGTATTCCGAAAATTTGGCCACACTTTTATTAAACAGAATCAAATTCATTTACTGGAAGCTATCCTCTTAAGTATTTCCTCTGCCTTTCCCAGGTCTTCGGCAAATTTGTTTAAATCTTCTGTCGCAGAAACTTTCATATCCCTGTGATATTTTGTGTCTGTAAATGAGAGCTTTTTAAATTCATGGTTTTCTTTAGAATACTTAGGCTGTAGGCTCCTGAGTAAATTCAAGGTGGTGACATGCCAACTTTTGAATTTGAAATCCTTGCTGTTGAATTTCCTTAAGTCTTTTACTTCCTTAATTTTTTCTTTAATAGCTTTTATGATTTCTTTTTCTTCCATTTTTATAACCCCAAATTTTTTATAAGTTTTGGAACGTGTTTTTCCCAGCCAAGAGCCTGGATGTGCACTCCTGCACAGCATGGCTTAATTGCCGTTATCAATTCCGAAAGTATTTCCAGGCACATTGAAACTTTATCTGTTGTACCTGCCATTCTATCTATGATATTTTTTGGTACAAGAATACCAGGAACATTCTTATTCATATAATTTGCCATTTTCTCGGATTTTAAGAGTATTATGCCGACAAGCACCGGAACTTTTACATTCATCTTATCAATTTTTTCCATGAATTTTTCAACCACTTGGGCATCAAAAACTGCTTGTGTTTGGAAGAACTGAGCACCCATGTCAATTTTCTTCTGCATCTTTATCAACTGAAGGTTATAAGCAGCTTCAGTATCGGCCCCGGGGTTTACAACTGCGCCTTTGAAAAATTCGGGAACATGGCAAATTATATGCCATTTTCTCGGATTTTAAGCTCATTGCCTGCAAGATCATATCCTGATTCAAGTTTTCCTATGGCATACAGAAGTGAAACTGAATCAAGGTCATATACAGGTTTTGCCTGCGGGTGATCACCAATAGTAATATAGTCACCTGTAAGTGAAAGTACGTTTCTTATTCCAAGCACATAAGCGCTGAGCAGATCGGATTGCAGTGCAAGCCTGTTTCTATCCCTGCATGTAAGCTGAAAAATCGGATCGTGCCCCATATCTTTTAACAAATGACACGTTGCAAGTGAACCTAATCGCATTACGGAACTCTGCAGGTCCGTTACATTTATCCCATTGCAAAGACCCTTTAACATCCCGCCTATTTCATAAATCTCGCTGGTATCCACTCCTTTGGGGGGACCTATTTCACAAGTTACCGCAAATTCTCTTTTTTGCAACGCTTCCTTAAGGGAAGATTTTTTACTGGTATTATCGTTTTCCATCTCTATCTCACTGACCCTCACTCCATATAAAATTTTTATTTAATATTTTATAAATCATAAGGACAAAAAGTAATTAGCAAATTAAACCAAATACAAAATAAATCCAAATAAACCAGACTGAAGATCGATATGAGGG
>JAMCQQ010000456.1 GCA_023379515.1 Actinomycetota bacterium | reverse complement strand
TTCCAAACCCCAGCTGTAGAAAAGGTAAAGAGTCCAATAGACATCATCATTGAATCACTGCAGAAGATGATAGGAGTGCTTAGTTTTAGGAAGGGGTAGACCTGCAATTTCTAAATCTTAATTTCTAATTTCTAAATGATTTATATATTGTATGGTTTAACGTAACCTCAAAAAACCGTTTTTTTAATGGGGGAGTAGTAAATTGGGGGAGTGGCTTATTTTGCATTTTATTTTATTTTTTATTTTTCACTTAATTTGTGCTCCTCTTTTGCTCTCTTTACACTAAAAAGTAAAAAGCAAAATAAGATATAAAAAAAGAGAATTATTTCTTTAATTTTTGGTAATATATTTTTTAATATTTTACACCCTAACAAATCACAATAACTTTGCAGATTAACCACTTAATAATACTAGAATGATTAAGGCCTTAATTTAATAAAAACGTCGGATAACATACATTATGCGACATTGATTCTAATCAAGTATTGTCTCTTCTTCATCTCTTCATAAGTTGTCTCATTTATCACATTAATGTACTAACTGCTGAGCACAAAAAACCTTAGAATCGATTTTAAGGCATTTTTATTTACTAGAGGTCTATTTCCCTATCTCATCATTTGTTTCGGTGCCAATTTGTTTCCAGATTTTACCAAAAGCTGTTGTTTTAATTACTCCAATGTTGGCAAGAATTCTTATTATGAAAGCAGTTAGAATTGCCAAGTATAGATCCAGGTTCAGCTTGTCCCCAATAAACGTTATTAGAACAGCGATCACCATATTGAAAGCCAAGCCGGATAGAAATACGGTTGTAGAATATTTCTTTTCAATTGTCGCTCTAATTGCGCCAAATAGGGAATCGAGAATACCAACAATTGCAACTGCAGTATATCTTGCCAGTTCGGGCGGGATGTTTATTTGAAGGAAGGCTCCAATTAAAAGTCCGAGTGAAAGGCCTAAAATTATGAGATACATGGATCTCCTTATAAAATGTAATTTATTTGCACTTTTATTTTACAGTTTATTTTCTAAAATTGTTAGGAGTTTAGGGCTTGATATTTGTTATTAAATAAAAAGTAAATATAAACTGCGTTTTATTTTCTTACCACTCCCCTACTTGATGCTGGCAGCCTGGGGGATTTTCTTTTGTTGCCATTTAACCAGTATTGCGGTTGCAACAAAAATTGATGAATAGGTGCCAAAGAATATTCCAACAATTAAAATTAATATAAAGTGCCTAATAGAGGCCCCTCCCAGTACAAACAACGAAACCAACACTAAAATTACGGTTAAAGATGTGTTTATAGATCGTGCTAATGTCTGGTTTACGCTTTCCTCTGCAGTCATAGCAATTCCTTTGTGGGGATTTTTGATGAAATTTTCTCGCAGTCGATCATAGACAACAATAGTATCATGAACCGAGAAGCCCATTATAGTAAGAAGAGCTGTAACAAATAATGCATCAACTTCCATCCATGTTGCATAGTGAGAGATGATGGCAACAATGCCAGTAGTAATTAAGAGATCATGTATTAAAGCAATTACTGCAGAAAGACCGAATTTCCAAGAAGAAAGCGGCTTGGGTACTCTGCGAAATGCATATGCTATATAAAAAATAATAGCAAGTGATGCCAAAATAACGGCGATGATCGACCTAGTAATTAAATCTCTGCTTATGCTAGGGCCGACTGTATCATATAAATTTTCTTTGTAATCACCAAGCGCATCAGTTAAATTTTTTGAAAGCTTGATATGGTCTTCATTAGATAAAACCGGCAGGCGCAAATTAATTTGATCGTTTCCCCCACTCTTGACTTGGTAGTTTGATGAAAACTCCTCTTTAACTATTTTTTCAGCAATTTGCACTCGATCGGGATTGCTTGACCGTGCCTCAATAACCGTCCCCCCTTTAAAATCTATGCCAAGTCTTAGGCCAAATACAGAAATTGCAACAATGGAGAGTATTGTTAAGCTTCCTGAAAATATAAACCAATATTTTGAATTTTTAATAATTTTAAACATGGATAAATCCCTTTGCCTTGCTGCCGGCTATTAATAAAAGTATCGTCCTAGTGATGGTGATGGCAGTGAACAGACTTATTAATATTCCGACACCCAATGTCAATGCAAACCCTCTAACCGGCCCTGAGCCAGCAGTATAATATAGAATAAGACAAGTAATAATTGAAGACAAATTCGAATCTTTTACGGAAGTCCAAGCGCGTTTAAAACCGTCGATTATTGCCAGATTTAGTGTTTTTCCAAGTACCATTTCCTCTTTCATTCTTTCAAAAATCAAGATATTTGCATCAATTGCCATACCAACAGAAAGAACGAAACCTGCAATACCAGCCAGAGAAAGAGTAACAGGGATTATTTTATAGAGAGCCATGCTTAATATTGAATAAAACAACAATGCGACCATTGCGATTAATCCAGCAGTTTTATAGTAGGTTACCATAAATAATCCAACCAAGAAAAGTCCAACTATTCCAGCAACAACACTCTTTTTTAATGAATCTTTTCCTAGAGTTGCACCAATGTTTTGTTGACCAATCAATTTTGCTGGAACCGGCAGCATACCTTCGTTTAGCCGCTTTGCCAACTCTTGCGCATCTTTAATATTTTTTGATCCAGTGATGATTGCTTCTCCGTTTGATAGTTCGGCTTGAACTGTGGGGGCAGTCACGATTTTATTGTCCAATACAATCGCTATTTGTTTTTGAACATTTCTTTTCGTGATTTCGGCAAATTTTTCTTTCCCGACATTATCAAATTTTATCGTTACGACAGGCTCTGATTGCACGCTGTCCTGACTATTTTTTTGAAAAGTATATTCTGCCGATTTAAGTTGTCGACCGTTCAAGTCTGTTGCCTTCCAAAAGCCGGGATATGTAAAATTTGGGTCGTAATAATCATTAAGTTGAACTCCATCACCTTCTGTCCCCTTTTCCATAAATGTGAGCTCATAGGTTGCTCCGATTTTATCCACCGCCTGATCGATATTTTTAATACCGGGCAGCTCGATGATAATTTTATTAGTGCCCGAAGTTTGAATAGTTGGTTCTGCCACGCCTAATTCATCAATTCTATTTCTAAAAACGCTGGAAAGGTTATTTAAATCCTTAATTTTATCGGTAGATTGAGACAAATCTGCCTGATAAACGAGTTCTGTTCCGCCGACTAAATCAAGCCCCAAAATGGCTTTAATTCTCTCTCCGCCAAGCGGGCTTTTAGGTATGTCGATCAACACGCCGAAGGCGATGATAATTAGAATAACCGCAGACACTATCCAAAGATTTCTTCTCATAAAAATATTTCCTCACTTCTATAATAACATAATATTCTATTTATACTTTCGCAGTCAATTAAATGATTGGATAAATTGCAACGCTATCTTCTTTAATGAGCTTAGGGAAAATATCGCTTTCCAGCATCGAGAAACCGTTTGGCAGGTGGCTAAAAATTTCCGGCTCCAAAATGTATACTCCATCTAATCCCAAAAGATTTCCAGTGGCTATCGTTGCGACTGATTTATGTTTTCTATGAAAAGCGATTAATTTTTCTAGATTTAATTTCAGGACTTCGTCTGTATTTATTACAACAAAGGTTTTCGAAAAATTCTTCTTAAGCTGTCTAATTGCTCCTCCAGAACCTTCCCCTTCTATATATTTTAACTCTAAGCCCAATTCTTTTCCATCTCCCAATTTTTGGATAATCTTATCGCCTAAGTAACCTATTGCAACATACACCGTCGAAAAGCCAGTTTTTTTAAGAAGTTTTAAGTTTTCTTTAGCTGTGGGGATAAGTTTTAAAGCGTCTTTACCCCCTAAAAGAAGAATTGCGTTTTTAGTATCGCCTAAATTCAAGGCTGAAGTAGTGAGTGTTTCAATTGCATGGGAACGGTTTCTGACTTTAATTCCGTCAATTGTCTTATCAATTTCTTTTAGCAGGTTTTTTTTAATTGAAATAGTTATTCTTTCGCGTTCCATTATGGCCTTTCTTTAACTAATAATAAAATTACCGTATCATATACTTTTTTTGAGTGCAAACTATTGATATGAACAAGTATGAAAATACTAGCAAGATACAAGATAACAAGAAACAATGACCAAACAGTATATAAATTCGAACGTCCAATTAACAATATTTAAATATTTGTTAATTAAATATTGATGCTTGTTTGTAGCTTGCGTCTTGGATCTTGTTTCTTAGTTATCCAATATTATTTTTAACTTCTTTAAAACCAAACTGAAATCTTCCGGAAGAGGTGCTTCGAAGATTGATTGTTTATTGTTTCCTGGCAAAGTAATTGCCAAAGTTTTGGCGTGTAACATTTGCCGTTCTATATTTAGCTTTTTAGATAAGTTTACGCAATGTTTATTACCATAAACAGAATCGCCTAAAACGGGAATGCCGATAATATTTGCCTGAACTCTAATTTGATGAGTCCTTCCTGTTTTTATGTCAAATTCAATCAAGGAAATTTTATTGCCTTTCATATCTTCCAAATGTTGTAATACTTTGTAATCAGATTTTGCTTCCTTCCCTCTGTCCTTTCCAATATCAGCGATCATTTTTCTGTTTTTGGGATGTCTCCCAAGGTAGTTTATAAGTTTTCCTTCATTGTTTTTAGGCCATCCGCAGCAAAGAGCCCAATATATTTTTTTTATTGTTCTGTTCTGAATCTGTCTTGATAGTGAATGCATCGCTCTAGAATTTTTTGCTACTATTATTGCGCCCGAGGTGTCTTTGTCTAATCTATGAACTAATCCAGGTCTTTGTTCTGAAACAGCATTCCCCTTTTGGTATACGGCCTCTTTTATTTCGGGAAAATAATGCAGAAGAGCATTTACAAGAGTGCCTTCTTTATTTCCAGCAGCAGGATGAACTACTAAACCGGGTTGTTTGTTTAGTACGATTACATTTTTATCTTCGTAGATAATTTGAAGTTTGATTTTTTCTGGAAATAATTGGCTCTCCTGTAATTTTACGAATTCCACACACACCCTTTCTCCTTCTGTGGTTATGTGTGATGATTTACTTTTGAGTCCATCAACTAAAACATTGCCTTTTTTAATAAGATCGGCAAAATAGCTTCTTGAATAATTAGGAAATTCGTTTGCTAAAAAAAGGTCAAGCCTCTTCCCTGCTCTAGGGCTATCTATTATTATTTCTTTAATCATCTGGTTACTGAAAATATTTAGTTATACTAGTGTCTTTATTCACTCGATATCTATTAAGTTCAAATAGGTTCCCAAAAGAAGTTATCCCTCCGATTGTGGTCGTGGCATAGGAGTAACCAGCATTTTTTACTTCCCCTTCAACCTCAGAATTAAATTTGCCTGAAGGATAACAAAAGCTAATTACGGGCTTTCCGGTTAGAGCTTCTAAGGTTTTTTTGCTTTCGGTAATTTCTTTTTGTGTTTTTTCTTTAGGAATCTTGGTTAAGTCTGGATGTGAAATAGTATGATCTCCTATTTCAATACCATATTGAGATATCTCTTTTATCTCAGATGAAGACATATT
>JAMCQQ010000455.1 GCA_023379515.1 Actinomycetota bacterium | reverse complement strand
CTATGAGATGAATCCGATAAAAGGTGAATCTGCTAAATTTTATAGTACCAAAAGAAAGGAAATATCAATTAATGGTCATAATATCTATCCTGTGCCTTTGGGCTATCTGCCCGATGGCCAGCGATTTAATATACATTTTAAAGAATTTCAAAAACTATACAGGGAAAATAAAATAAATAAATCCGTTGGTGTTCATCTTACGCCAACCCTGGAAAAATTATCACCGCCCAGGTCAAATACCAGCATCTTTTCTTCTGCAGGAAGTAATTATTCTATTGGAGATACGGTGACTATCGGACCCGCTTATTCAAAACCTGACGGAAAAGAGGACTATAAACCAACCAGAGATGAGAAATACTTTTTGAATATGATTAATCCCATTTTTCCGTATCTGAAATTAGAAGATATAGGCTTGCATCAAACAGGAATAAGGGCTAAATTGAAAGATCATAATGATTTTATTATTGAAAGGGACCCAAAATATCAAAATTGTATCAACCTTATCGGTATGGATTCGCCAGGACTTACTTCTTCCTTAGCCATTGCAAAATATGTAAAGCAACTATTGGAAAAATGAATAATTGATATAAATGAAACAGGTATATTTCACCTGAGATGTATTATTAAGATGAAACAGATCAAAGGGAAAAAGAGCATATGCAGAAACGAGGATTCCATATGGCTTGCAACTACGCCTGGTACTGACTACCCTTCACTGCCGCTAAATAAAAAAATAAATGTTGATACTGTTGTAATTGGTGGTGGGATTGCAGGTATTTCGACTGCTTTGTTTTTGAAGCAGGCAGGTATAAATGTCGCGCTTATTGAGGCTGACCGAGTTGCAAAAGGAGTATCGGGTTATACCTCAGGAAAAATCACATCCCAGCATATACTGATTTACAAATATCTGATAGACAAATTCGGTTTTGAGATGGCAAAACAATATGCCGATGCTAACCAGGCAGCAATTGAAAAAATTGCCGGACTGATAAGAGCGGAAGGTATAGACTGCGATTTTTCCCGCAAAACTGCATATACATATGCAGAGACAGATGAAACTATGGAAAAGGTACTGGCTGAGGCTGAAGCAGCAAAAAGCCTTGGCCTGCCTGCTTATATTGAAGATAAAGTGCCTATCCCTATTCCTGTAAAAGGTACCGTATGCTTTTCAGATCAGGCACAGTTTCACCCAAGAAAGTATCTTTTAAGGCTTGCAGAAATGATCCCTGGCAATGGCAGTATGATCTTTGAGAAAACAATGGCAACCGATATTAGAGAATATGGCAGGAAAGGCTTTTTAATAAATACCACTGCTGCAAATATTGAAGCAAAAAATGTCGTTATTGCTACGCATTTTCCATTTTATGATAAGCCTGGCCAATACTATGTGAGGATGGAGGCAGGCCGGATTTATTCTTTCGCAATGAAGCTGAACATTAGTTTTCCTGATGGGATATTTATTAGTGCTGAAAAAGACATATATTCATTTCGCTCCCAGCCCTACGGTGATAGCGAACTTATAATTGCGGGCGGCCAGGAACATGTCACGGGAAAAGTCGAAGACACTATGGTAAGGTTTGTAAATTTATTCAAATATGTCAAACAGTATTACGACATAGACCATATCGAGTTCTGCTGGTCTTCTCAGGATAATAATACGTTTGACATGGTCCCTTACATCGGAAGATATCTGCCTGACGGAAAAAACATATATGTAGCAACCGGTTTTAACGGCTGGGGTATGACACACGGGACAATTTCAGCAATGATAATAACAGATATGATACTTGGTATTAAAAATCCCTGGTCCGGAATATACGATCCTGCAAGGTTTAAATTAAGGACAGACAAAATAACAAAAACTGCCGGAAGAACTTTTAAAAAAGAAACTGACCCTTATGATAAAATTAAAAAAATCGAGAATCCTGATAAGTACCTGAAAAACCTTGGTCCCGGTGATGGTAAAATCACTGAAATCTCAGGTACTAAAGTCGCGCTTTACAAACATATTGACGGAGACGGATATTTCCTAAATCCATTGTGCCCGCACATGGGATGTCTCTTAAGATTTAATGATGCCGAGAAGTCTTGGGACTGCCCATGCCATGGATCACGTTTCAGCTTTGACGGCAAAGTATTAAACAGTCCGGCTTTCGAGGACCTGGAAATTCTTCTGGTATATAAGAATAATGGATAAGAATCGGACTTAATCAGGAAGGAATCCCTGCAGAGTGTAAGGAAGATTTTTGATAAAGGTTGGTATGATTTTTAGACTTTTTTCTAATATGAATTTCCTCTTAGTTCAATAGTGATAATATATACAATTTTTTCTTTATCATAAATCTCATAAAATAGTTTAAAATTTCCTACCCTATAACGCCAGGTATCAGGTTTATATGCTTTTAACTTTTTAATATTTTTACCAAAGTAAGGATTATTTTTTAATTTAGGATATATATTATTTAATATTTTACCATATGTTCTTATTCTTTCAGGCTCATCTAGTTTTTTTAAGTCTTTTAAAAATTGATCTGTTTCAAATATTTTAAACAAATCTACCCCTTTTTTCGGCTGCATCCAAACTGCCGTCATTTAATCTTTTCAATAATTCAGAATTACTTAAAATATCTCCCATTTCATGCTCGTCTGTCAGTTCAATTTGTTCAATATAATTTATGACTGCTGTCTCAATAAAATTAGAAAGATTTCTGTTTTCACTTTTGGAATACTCTTTTAATTTTTCATAAAGATCATCTTCTATTCTCAAAGTTACTGTTTTTGACATATGAATCTCCTTGAATACATTATATATTTTATTAATACATTGTATTCACTTATTAATATTCTGTCAACAAGTGGTGTTTAAAATAATTTTTAGATCTTCAAGGGTTGACTGCAAAGTAGATTTGTTTTGTTTTTCCAGGAAACTAAGTGCTCTCACTCCTTGGACCTGCTCAAGCTCCTCAACCTTCCATTTGCCAGAGAATGAATTTTTATATTCTCAATTCCGACTATTTTTAAAAATATACATTTTACTTCAGCCTCACACCTGACTTCCAAATATTTAGGATTATCTATGCCTCCGGCAATATCATAATTGATATAATTTAAAATGAAATTTTGCTTTGGCTTATAGTTCAGTTTAAAATACTTAAGCAAATCCTGCTCAAAACTGCTGTCAAGATTGCTGAAACCAGAGCTCTGGGCATAATCTATATCTATTTTTTTACTGGCTTCCTCCGCTGCAATCATACAAGCTTTATTTAGTTCCTCCTTGTAAACAAGCGCTCTTCCAATATCGGTAACCAATCCTATGAGCAAAATAAAAAGCGGCATGAGGATAGCAGTAAAAATTAAGATATTGCCTGGGCTATCTTGATTTTTTCGATCCCGGTTCATTTTTTTAAAATTCAACTTTTCCAAAATCATTACCACCCAACCATTCATTTGCATCCGAAGCAGTGCCTTCTTTTTTAATGTTTATGGATCTGTAACCATTTATTGGATTGCTGAAATAGATATGAGCGCTTGCCCCGCTGGTGGAATACAGGTAAATATGCAGGATACTTTCTATTCCACCCGCAAAATCAAATTTAGCCGTTGCTTCGACAGATCCCTGAGAAGATTCCAAAACCCGCTTATCGAACATCTCAACTTTGTCTGTACCTTTCCCCTTATATCTGCAAACTTCTTCATAAATATGCAGCCTGTCTATTTTATTAATTGCACCAGGCATACCTGTTTCGGAATTAAAAAGTTTCCAACTGACCTTAAGATCCATATAGCAATCATTCCCTTGCGAGTCTTTATGCCACTTCGTGAAAATATATTTAGGATTTTTTTCAACTATTACTTCACCATGAATAGGCTCCGTAAAATATCCATCAGTAACCCATTTTTTTACATTTTCATAATGGCTTGTATCTACCCATTCCCTGTCTTTATATTCCTCCCAATAACCCTGTTCAACCTTATATGAAGTATCAACCCAGTATCTGCCTGTTCTTGTTTCCCAGTGAGATTGATCGACAAGTCTGTAAGCAGTATAAGCCTGCCAATAACCGGTGCTGACCCATTGGGAGTAATACTCCCTTACCTTTACATACTTCCTTATATAAACCCATTTTACTGCATAAATCCATCCACCCCTGTTTGGCTTATAATTTATTACATACTTTTCGGCAACATATTTTTCACCATTATATGTTACGAGCTGAAGCCCTTGTGACCTTGCTGCAAAAGAATAAACACTCCAGCCATAACTTGTAGTACCCTCAAATATTATAAAGTTTACAGGACTTAAAACCTCAACATCCCTATACCTGGCTTCATAATGCGACGTGTCCACATATCTGTATGCTGCATATGGATCAAATCGCAAGGATTCTACCCATACTTTATATTCACTGGTCTTCCAATATCCCTGCGGGACAACATAAGATGAATCTATCCACCTTTTATTAGTTATACTTTTGTAATAACCGTCATTAACCCAGACAGCCGAATTTGCCCAGTGGGAAGTATCCACCCATACTGAAGAACCTTCGGTAGCATCCACCTGGAGCCAGCTATCTGAGAATAAATTTTGCGGGAAAATAAAAACTATTAAAAAAACAACTGATAAAAAAATTATTTTTTTTATTTTTTCTTTCATCTCTTAATTTCCTTTTTCTTATTCTTTTTCTTCGATTTGCATTACAGATTCTCCGGCAATATCAGTATAGGCATCCCCATCAGGCGAAAATGGAAAGATCTTTGCAAAAAATACAGGAATTTTGTAAACAACTTGAACACTCACTGTATCACCTGGGTCGGTACCGCTAATATTAATCTTTACCTTCAGCCTGTATTTCAGA
>JAMCQQ010000454.1 GCA_023379515.1 Actinomycetota bacterium | reverse complement strand
TTTCTCATCACCTAACGAGATTTCACCGCCTTCTTAATCTAGTTATCTTCTAACATCCAGGGAATCTCTTTTGCCTATCAATCTCTTTTCAGTATTGCTATTTCAAGTACCAAGCCTAAATTACTTTGATTCTCAGCACTATTACTGAATATCTCGCTAGTAGTCGAGCATTACGGCTGGGAGAACCTTTAACCTCTATTTGGATAATGTATTAGCCTTTTTAAAATCTATTTTAAACATTAATAAGCTTTTTAAAAGGTCGTGATACCAAATCTTTTTCATAACTATTTAGTCCAATCTTCCAAACTGTAACTCCATAAATTAAAGTGAACAGCTTTATCTTAAGCAAAATTGATATTACTAAATTCTCAAAATTTATATGATTTATTAGTACTCCCAAAATTAATGATACAAATATAGGAGTACTCAACTTAAATATTTCTTTCCAAAATCTTATGACATCTAGCTTTACTTTTCTGTAATAATAATAATTCATGATTAGGCCATTTCCCAAAAAATATGTAACACTGGTAGCAAAAGCAGTTCCTATCCCCCCAAAATTTAGTGCTAGAGGAATCGAAAATAACACATTTATTATAGACATTATTAGAAAAATAATGGCTCTAAATATGTGCATATTTTTCGCTTGTAATATGGCTAAACCTATATTCTGAATTAAATCGATTGTAAAAGGTACCATAATTAACAAGGTTATATAGTAAGCTTGCATAAAATTTACCCCTACCCAAATCGCTATAAATTCTTTTCCAAATAGTATGAATCCGCTTAGTACTCCTCCTAGTAAAACATACTGTAACCTTCCGATTTTAATAAAAATAGCTGATAGCTCATCATTAGAACACTTTTCAACAACCTTTTTCGATATACTCGGAAGAAATACCCCGGACATAGCTGTCGATAAAGTCATATAATTCATTAGTATTTGCGAAGCTATCGAATAAATCGCTACTGACTCAGTATCTACCAGTATTCCTAATATTACTTGATCAGACCTCCAAAAAATTTGATCCATTAGAGCTGTAATAAATATGAAAAAAGAATACTTCAGCATCTCCTGAATAAGGGGCCTATCCCAAAAATGAAGATGTGCCTTTATTTCTAATTTTTTAAATGAGTAATATATTTTTAAAAGTACTCCAAAAACATTGATAAAGGCCTGTACTGACACAACAATTAATGCACTAGCTTCTAAGGTAAATACAGCCAAAACTAGAATCGGACGAAACACTGTTTGCACAATAGAAAGCAATCTTAGAAATATAAATTTTTCATTAGCGTTAATCACTGAATTGAAGACAGAGGTTGAAAGTGTAAATACAACTGTAAGCAAAATTATTAAGTACATACTCTTCGCTGACATTATTTGTGGGTCGGTTAAGGAATTGGTAAATATTTCGTCGATAAAAAAATAGAACACTGTCCCTATAATCAATAAAATACCGGCTAGTACAGTATATATGATCGTTGACAGTGCAAGGAGATTTTCTTTTCCCTTTTCATCATTTAGTGCTATATATCGAGAATAATACCTCGTTATTGTACTAGAAAGCCCAAAATCGAATAAACTTAAATACACTATAAAGGAGCCCATCAGCTGATACAAACCATATTCATCTTTACCTAAGAAATGAATTAGAAGGGGGATATATATAAATCCAACTAACATATTAGTTCCAGTGAATGCATATGAAAGCACAATGCCAACTTTTCTTTGATCAGTTTTCAATATCACTACCTCGATTTTCAAAGATTTTTATCTAATGTAATAATTTTCCTTAGGTTAGCGGACATCTGACGGCTTAATCTCTATCTGGTAGTCTTTATCAGCCAAACTCTCTAGAAAGTATCACAATCAATATGCTGATGCCTTAAAAAGTTAAATATCCCGATTCCGCTTTAGAATCCTCCACAAATAGTAGATTAAATGTGGACTAAGTCTCGCGAGAAAGCAAGAGACCTGTACGGATACCTCAGTTAATTCAGATAGTCTGTAACGGTATAAGTTGGATCGTAAAGTTCTTAAAGTCTTTAGATTTTTTTCTTCCTTTATACTTTGAATCAAAAAACTAATATTGATCCTAATGAAACTATTCTTAAATTCATTCACTCCACTTTTATCATTTAAGACCAGTAGTTCTATTATCTTTTCATATGCGTCCAAGGCTGTAAGTTTTTTATAGTTAAACTTTATACTGTTATTATTACTGTGAAATACATAATGGTAATAAGGGGTAGCATCATATACAATATTTTTTGATGCTAAAATACACTGACAGCAAAACAATAAATCTTCACACACATGAATTTGTTCATCAAATAATATTTTATTGTCCTGCTGAAGCAAATCTGCTTTAAAAAGCTTGTTACATACATAACCTTGAAAATATTCTCTCTTTAATATTAAGTTTAATGTTACTTCTGGTGTAAGAACACTTACTTCAGATCTTAAAGGGCGAATTCTTGATTTTCCGTTAAGATCTTCCTTATAACAATTATAGATTAGAATATCGGGAGAATTATATCTTTTCTGCAACTCTACCAGGTTCTGAATCATATTTCTCTCCACATAATCATCTGAATCGACAAATCCTATATAAGCCCCGTTAGCTTTTTCTATGCCTATATTTCTAGCTGAAGAGACCCCCCCATTTGTCTTTTGGATTAATCTAAATCTTTTATCACCCCTCATATAATTTGCACAGATAATGGAGCTTTTGTCGGTTGATCCATCATCTACCATTATAACTTCAATTCTCTTATAGGACTGGTTCTGCAATCTATCTAAGCATCTAGCAAGATGCTCTTGTGAATTATAAATCGGAATGATTATTGATACTAACATATAAATCCTTTCTTATAAAAATTTGTATCCATAGGATATGATTACAATTCTTTATATCTGTTGATGGTCTCAATGGCAATTCTGGACCATTCATACTTTGTGGAGAGTGTAGATGCATTATATCCTTTAGATTTTAGTTGAGCACGGTTATCTAAAAGTTCTTTTAGCGTTTGAGCTATGCCAGCTTTATCAGCTACCCATCCGGCATCATATTCCATAATTTCTTTGGCCATATTAGTTCCTGGCGTAACAAGACATGGTAGACCATACGAAAGGGCTTCAATTAAGGCTACGGGGTGACCCTCTGTCCTTGATGTTAGAATAAAAAAGTCACTATCCAAAAGAACTTTTTCTTTCTGCTCACTGTATACACTTTGACCCAGCTTAATATACTGATTTAAACTATATTGATCAATAAGTGCTTGTAATTTTTCATGGGATTTTTTTTTATCA
>JAMCQQ010000453.1 GCA_023379515.1 Actinomycetota bacterium | reverse complement strand
ATCTGATGCTAAACTTGATAAATTAATTGTTAAAGAATTCTTTATAAGTTATAATTAACCCCATGATTTCTTTTACCTTTTGGCATTCAGATCTAAAAAAAATTGTCCGCTATCCAAGCCTATAGATGCATTACTCTATGAATAACTCAAATGTCCGTAGCTTAGTAAAATTTGTATTAGGCTGGCCGATCGCCATTCTCTCTTTATATTTTATTTTTAAACTAACAAATCCTAATTGGGGGATGATATGTTCATACCTAAGCAAAGCAAATTATTTTATCCTTCTTCTAGGTTTTTTTTGTTTCATTGCTTACTTTTTTCTTAGAGGATATGTATGGCAACTACTTCTTAAAGCAAAAAACTATAATCTTTCCTTCAGGGAGGTTTTGTATTTTTGGGAAATATCTGAATTTAAGCGCTATATTCCCGGCAATATCTGGTCTTTTATTGGCAGGGGAGTATCATTCACCGATCTAAAAGTTAAAAAAAATGATATTGTTCATTCTTTAGTGGTTGAGGCAGTTCTGATTATTATTTCCAGTATTACCGTGTCGCTTTTATCAATGCAATTTTTAATTGGACCTCTGCATCTGCTTTATGAAAATACTATTTACATAGCATTTTTTCTTTTGGTAATTTGTCTGAATTTAATATTTGTATATTCATCTTTACTTAAAGGTAAAGTAAAAAACCGGATCGTATCTTACTTTTTAAATGAATTTCCTGCTGAAGTAAATATTAGGCTTTTATTTATTTCGCTTCTTTCTTTTTTCTTTTTTGGTCTTGGAAGTTTCTTTGTAACATTTGCTTTTTTTGGCTTAGACTTAAATCTAGTCTTTGTATTGACCGGCTTTTTTTGCTTGGCGCTTATTGCCGGCTATTTATCGTTTATTACCCCCATGGGTCTTGGCGTTAGGGAAGGAATTATAGTTTACGGTTTAAGTCATTTAGTTTCGGTGTCTATTGCAGGCAGTGCATCAATCCTTGCCAGAATTTTTCTTATTGCTACGGAAACTGTATTTCTAGTGCTTACCTTGATATTCTATTCAATCAGGTCAGCTGTAATAGAGAAAGCTTACCGGCTATTAGCAAGATATAAAACCGAGCTTATTTTGTCTCTTCTTACTGTCCTTTACAATGCCTACTTTATCCCGGCAAGTGTTTTAAGATACGAGAAATATTATGCAGGTAGGTTTGATCTTGGGAACATGGACCAGGTTGTCTGGAACACAATGAATGGGAGAATATTCCAGATGACTGACCCTAATGGAATAAATAGTACTTCAAGGCTTGCTTTTCATGCGGATTTTATTCTCATTTTATTTGCGCCTCTCTACTACATTTGGTCAGATGCCAGAATGCTTTTAGTTGCCCAAACAATCATTCTTTCCCTAGGAGCAATTTTTATGTTCCTAATTGCCAAGAAAGTTATAAAGAATAAACAACTGGCTCTGCTGTTTTCATTTATTTATCTAATTAATCCTGCCTTGAACTATACTAATTTATATGATTTTCATCCGGTCACATTAGGAACGACGTTTCTTCTTGGAACTTTTTACTTTCTGATTAGAAAAAGATATCTCTGGTTTATTATATTTGCGATCTTGGCAGGAATTACAAAAGAACATGTGTGGCTAATTGTAGGACTTCTGGGTCTATATGCTTTCATTAAAGGATTTATTAATAAAGAAAAGGATTTTTCAAGGTTTATTGGTCCTTTATTGTTTCTGGGTGGAATGCTAATTTTTTATATTTTAATTTGGTACGCTATTCCTTTAGCAAAAGGGGGCAATCACTTTGCTTTAACCTATTATTCTGAATTTGGGGATTCTCCCTCCAGCATCATTAAAAACATAGTTCTCTCTCCAATCGGCACTATACAAAAAAGTTTTCAACCTTCACAAATCATCTATCTTACTCAGCTATTTCTTCCATTAGGCTTTTTATCTCTTTTTTCACCATTAATGTTGATTTTTGCCCTGCCTGATTTAGGCATTAATCTGCTAAGCAACAACGAGCAGCTTCACCAAATATATTACCAATACAGCTCGACCATTACTCCTTTTATTTTTATCTCAGCAATCTATTCAAGTAAGTTACTTATTCAAAAATCAGCAAAATTTTCAAAAATTATATTTGCATATTTGGCAATAAGCTCAATTTACGGTGCATATCTCTACGGACCTTTACCGGGAACAAAAGCTCCCAACTTAAACATGTTTACGGTTAATCTTGAAAACAAAAACATAATCGATAATTTCATTGTCAACATTCCTAATGAATACAGCATTGCTGCCACCAACAATATCGGCTCTCATCTAACTCACAGACAAAAGCTCTACACAATACCTGTTGGAATAGGTGATGCAGATATGATAATTTTTCTTCTAAATGACCCTTACGCACAGCCATCACTTGCTGCTCAAATAGAAATAGCTAAGCAAATGGAAAACAATAAAAACTATGTGCAGATTTTTAAAAATGGAGATTTTGTTGTTTTTAAACCACGATAAATTTTAAGCTTAGCTTCTTCTTCTAAAAAAACATTGAAATTGAGTATCAATATAATCTAGAATCAATATATGGTTAACGTTAGAAAAGCCAACGGCGAAGTAGAGCCTTTTAGCGATTCCAAGGTAAGAGACTCTATCTTAAGAGCAGGTATTAGCAAGGAAGTTGCAGAAGAAATATTAAACCACGTTAAAAGAAGATTGTATGACAATATTCCCACATCAGAGATCTATGCCTACATTACCGAATATCTAGGTCCGACACCAAGTAAAGCAAAGTACAGCCTTAAAAGAGCCATCATGGAACTGGGCCCAACCGGATTTCCTTTCGAAGGCTACGTTTCTGAAATATTAAAATTAGAAGGCTACAAAACAGAGGTTGGTACCATACTTTCCGGTAAGTGTGTCCAACATGAAGTTGATGTTCTTGCCGAGAAAGAAGGGAAAAAAATCATGATCGAAGCAAAGTTCCACAACGATGTCGGAATAAAAACAGAGCTCCATGTTTCTTTGTATACAAAATCAAGATTCGAGGATGTCAAAGACCGCTATGGCTTAGATGAAGCTTGGATTGTTACCAACACTAAGGTGTCAATAGATGCCGTGTCATTCGCGCAATGTTCAGGAATGAAAGTAATCAGCTGGAGTTATCCCGAGAACGAAGGCATAAGAGATTTGGTCGAAAAATGGAAACTCCACCCTATTACTGCTTTATCCAGTTTATCTCAATCTCAAAAACAAATCTTAATGCAACAAGGCAGCGTGCTTTGCAAAAATGTTTATGAAAAAAGCTCAATTCTAGATATCTTAAATATTCCTTCAGATAAAAAAGCAGAGGTGGTTGAGGAAGCAAGAAGCATTTGCAACGGAGAAATCACTGGGCAAGCTTAGATCTTTCATATCTGTCGGCAAGATATCCGTTAGGAACAGTCGTAAGTTTATCCGCATATAACAAAAAGCCGTTCCTTATTGTGTGATCTCCAAATTTATCATTAAGTTTATCGATTGTGCTTACGATTCTGTCTTTTTTATCCTCCATATTAAAAAGGGGTAAAGTTAAGTTTTGTTTATCTTCAAGATTAGACACCCAAATATGAATCTGTCTAACATATTTCTGATTTTTAAAATCTTCCTCTATTAGAGAAAATGCCAAATTGTAAATTTCACTTCCCGAATCAGCATATTCTTTAAAAGTTTTTCTTGCTCTGACATAGCTTGAGCCGTTTAAACCTAAACCAATTGTTTTTCCTTTCTTGCCTAATCTTCTGAGTTTAATTCCTACTTCCTCACATAGTTCATAAAGATTTTGTAAAACTATTCTTTTGTCTGATTCATTTCTAGGAAGACAATAGCTTCTACCGACAGATTTTACCTCCTGGGGTTGGGTATAGGGAATAACCTCGCTTTCGTCTATTCCTAAACCAACGCTTTTAAGAAAATGGCCCTCAATATTTCCAAATTCTCTAACTAAAAGGTCTAGAGATGCATTACGAAGCTGAATTAAATTATTAATTCCAATGTCATTTAATCTTCTTCTAATTCTTTCTCCTATTCCGCAAATATCTGTTAATTCTATTGTTTGGTAAATCTTTACGATGTCTTCCTGCTTTATTTCAGCTAGTCCGTTGGGCTTATTAAGCCCAGAGGCAAGTTTGGCTAAGAGCTTGTTATGGGAAATCCCAAAAGAAGCAGTGATATATTCACCAATTTCATCTTTAATTCTCTTCTTCATTATTTTTACAAGGTTTGATGTCCCACCAAATAAATTTACGGTTAAAGTTACATCCATAAAAACTTCGTCTATGGAAAATAATTCGGTAAAAGGGGAGTAGTCTTTGCAAATATCCAAAAATCTTTTGGAAACCTCAAAATATTTATTAAAATCCGCAGCAACCAATATTAATTCGGGACAAGTTTTTAAAGCCTCATAGCTTCTGAAACCTGTTTTTATACCCAAACGTTTTGCTTCTCTGCTGGAGGCAATTATACAAGTCCTGCTATTGGCAGCAGTAACTCCCATTGGCTTATTACGCACTTCCGGACGGTATTGTTGCTCAACGCTGGCAAAGAAGGAATCAAAGTCTATATGGAGAATTATTTTGGCAGCCATAAGAATATATTAGTAGAAACCAATCCGAAAGAAAAGAGAACAAAATACGACAAAGTATTTCAGATTGGAAGAAAATCAAGCTATTTAAATACCGTAATAAGCAAGGGAACCATTGCCAACTCTTGTTCTATGCAAAGCATAAATAAATGATTGACATTGTGTTTTACCCGGAATCGTAGAAAAAGCGGCTATAAAGCCATCCTGCGTCAAAATATCGATAACTCTCTGGTTTTGGGAACCATATGGATAGGTAAAGACATTTCCTGATCTTCCTAAGTGATCTTGAAGCTGCTTACTAGCTGTTTGAATTTCAGACCTAGCTTTATCTTCTGACGCACCAGCTAAGGAAATATGAGACCAAGTATGGTTATATGCATAAAATCTACCGCTATCTACCATTGTTTTTAAATCATTCCAGGAGAGCCAATCAGGGTTTTCCATTAATCCTGTTGCTATCATAATGTTTGCAGTTAATCCGTATTTTTGAATAATTGGGAAAGCGTAAGTAAAATTGTCCTTATACCCATCGTCCATTGTTATAACAATCGGCTTAGAAGGCAATCCTGAACGATTTTTTAAATCATTTGCCAATTGTTCTGCTGAAATTGAAGTGTATCCTTGAGAAACTAAATATGCCATTTGCTGATCAAAAACTCCGTTATCTACAGTCAAGGCAGTTTGTCCTTTTTCCTTGGCTAATGACTCCGGCTGTATATGGTGATACATAAGGACAGGAACATTGACGCAATAATCATTAGGGTTTGTTTTCTCAAGAGTAGAATCTGTAGTCTTCTTAATAGAATCTGTAGGTATGACATATGGAGCAATTTTTTTAATTATGGCGTCTCTCTCTACATTGTTTGTATAGGGAAGGCTAACATAAGGAGATATGTATTGTTTTTCAAGCTCTTTTCCTGCGGAAATAAGTCTTGGACTGATAAAATAAAGGGAAATAAAGGCTATAACCAGACCAAACAATAATCCTGCGATGAAATTTGGCTTAAGGGATTTCACGACACCTAATTATACCAAAAATCAGATAACTTTATTAAAAAGTGCTAAAATAAGGCCATGAATTTAGCACACCGTCTTAGACCTCAAAATTTAGATGAATTCGTAGGACAAAATCATTTAGTAGGTAAAAATGGAATTGTCCGAAAAATGATTGAAACCAAATCTGATTTTTCAATTATCTTCTGGGGTCCTCCGGGAACAGGAAAAACAACTCTTGCACAAATAATTGCCAATGAGTTAAAGGCAGATTTCCACTACCTAGAAGCCGTAACTACCGGAAAGAGCGATCTTTTAAAGGTGGTTGAAAAGGCAGAGGAAAACCAAAAGAATAATATTAAAACATTGCTTTTTATTGACGAGATTCATAGATGGAATAAGGCTCAGCAAGATGCTCTTCTACCACAGGTGGAAAGCGGATTGATAACTTTGATTGGGGCAACCACCGAAAACCCTTCGTTTGAGGTTATTAGTGCTCTGCTTTCCCGTTCTAAAATCTTAGTTTTAAATGCATTGAGCATGGAAGACATGCAAAAAATCCTGGAACGAGCACTAATTGATAAGGAGAAGGGGCTAGGGAAATACAAGAAGTCCATAAAGAATGATGCAAAAGAACTTTTAGTAAGACTCAGTGGAGGAGATGCCAGGATTCTCTTAAACGCATTGGAAATTGCCGTCACAACATATAAAGACAAGGAAATTTCAACTAAAACTGTTCAGGATGTTTTTCAAACAAAATCTGCCGGGCTTTACGATAAAAAAGCAGATGAACATTACAATATAATTAGCGCCTTTATTAAATCAATGCGGGGAAGCGATGTAGACGCCGCTTTATACTACTTAATGCGCATGCTGGAAAACGGGGAAGACCCAAAATTTATTGCCCGCAGAATGATTATCTTTGCCGCAGAAGATGTTGGAATAGCTGATAGAGGAGCTCTAATACAGGCAAACGGAGCATTTGAATCTGTTCATAAAATAGGAATGCCTGAAGCTCAATTAATTCTTGCTTATGTAGTAATTTACCTGGCAAAAGCTCCAAAAAGCAGAGATGTTCCAAATGCAATGGGAAAGGCAAAACAAGCAGTTTATGAATTTCCCAATGAACCTGTTCCCCTTCACTTAAGAAACGCACCGACAAAACTAATGAAAGGACTTGGTTATGCTAAGGACTATAAATGGTCGGATAAATATGTTGGACCAACTAAAGGTCAGTCATTTCTTCCGGAGAAGTTAAAAAATAAGAAGTTTTATGAAGATATTAAGAAGTAGGACCAGCTTTGACCTCGGGAGCAGGAATTAACACTGCCGAAAGACCTTCTCTAAAAAAACTATTCCATTCGTCTGGAGTTACTCCCTCCTGAGTTAAATTTTTACTAATCCCAGGTTCCTGTTTGACAGATGGATCTAAGGGAATTAAAGATACTGTGCCTTCCCAAACTGATTCATTTGGATTATCAGGAGAAATAATTTTTAGCTGGTCTCCGTTTTTCAGATAGCGGAGGTTTTCAAGTGAAGCCGGTTCATCTTGAGCACCAATATCAACAGTAAATCCACTCCTCGCAACACCCGGTTCGCTATAGTAAAAAAGATTGCCCTTATAAACCTTCGGCATTTCAGCACTATCCAAACTTTCAGCTTCTTCTATTCCCATGAAAAAATAATACTCCTTGAAGGTAAAAATGTCTAGAGGACTTTCAACAAAGATTAATTATTTTTATTTGGCTTAAAATCCAGAGCTAGAGAATTAATGCAAAATCTTTTTCCCGTTGTCTCTGTAGGTCCATCGTCAAAGACATGTCCCAGGTGCGCTCCGCACGTCTTACACACAACCTCAATTCTATGCACTCCCAGGGAATAATCATCTTTTACTTCAATATTTTCATTCACAACAGGCTTGTCAAAAGACGGCCAGCCTGTTTTGGAATCAAACTTGGAGTCAGATGAAAAAAGAGGAGTTCCACAAGCAACACAGCTGTACATACCAGGTTCTTTATTATTTGTATATTTTCCGGAGAATGGAGGTTCAGTTCCTTTTAAGAAACAAATATTAAATTGTTCTTCAGTTAATTTTTTCTTTTTTTCTTCGATTAATCTTTTATCCATATTTTATAATTTATCTAATATATTCATCTTCAATTCACCATTAAATTCTTTAATAAGTTATTATATTACATTTGCTAATTCTACAGAAATTTTTATTACCTTCTTATCAATAATTATTATTTTAATTTTAAATTTTTTATGGTAACATACGGCCATGACAATCGAAACACAATGGAAAATGGGAAAAATACCTTTATCCAGAAAAGCAACCACTAACCCAAATGATATATTTATGGACAGAACTGCTGTTGGTAATTGGAGTCTAACTCATTCTGCATCAATCGTAGATGGGGATCACATCACTGCTACGACAATAGACATAAAAGATGGTATCCAAACTTATTCCAGTAAAAGAACATTGGAAAGAGAAGAGATAAATAACGGTTCTAGCGTAAGGATCTTTCATCCTATATTTTCAAGCGTAGTAAGAGAATTTAGATGGAGAGAAGGCAAGTGAATACTTTTAAACATGAAAAACAAAAAAGAATTGTCACCAAAACAACGTGAAGAACTACTAAGATCATTGAAATCCCGTTTTGAGAAAAACATGAATCTCCATAAGGGTCTTGAATGGGGCAAAGTGCAAGCAAAGCTGGAAGTTAATACTGAAAAATCGTGGTCACTTGGTGAAATGGAAAAAACTGGGGGAGAACCGGATGTTATTGGTCAAGATAAAAAAACAGGTGAATACATTTTTTGTGATTGCTCACCAGAAAGTCCTATTGGTCGCAGAAATGTTTGTTACGACCATAAAGGGCAAAGTGAAAGAGAAAAGCGAGGTATCCATCCAGCAGGTAATGCTATTGATATGGCAGTTGCGATGGGCATTGAGTTGTTATCTGAAGAACAATATCGTGAACTGCAGAAACTTGGAAAGTTCGACACTAAAACCTCAAGCTGGATAAGAACACCATCTGATATTAGAGAACTAGGCGGAGCACTCTTTGTTGATCGTCGCTTCGACCATGTCTTTGTATATCACAATACTGCACCTACTTTCTATGCCATACGAGGGTTCCGTGGCTCATTAAGGATCTAAGTGGTCTTATCGAACGATATTAGGACTTCTTTGAAATGAAATCGAGTTTTTACAAAACATCTTTCGCGATTTTAACTCAAATTAATGGAATTGGTAAATGCGAAATGTCTCCTAACTTAAGCAATTCATATTTTTTGTCAGATTTTTGAATTGTTGTCACAGAACATTCTAAAATATCGATGTATTTTGCTCCAGATAAAGGCTCTGTTTTATGGTAAATAGCTTGTTCTGTAAATAACCTGCGTAATAAATCTCCAATAGTTCCTCCATGGGTAACAATTAGGATATTCCCATTTAGATGCTTGGTCGAAAACTCATCCAGCAACTGCTTTATTTGCTCACCGTTTTTTGATGAGGAAGTACCTTTCTTAGGTTGATAATTTCTATCAATGTCAGTTTTATTCCATTCCGTAAGAAATTCATCAAATGACTCATCGTTTTCCCATTCTACCCGTTCAACCAGTCTTGAGTCTGAGGTAACGTTAAGAGAGTGAGGCTTCGCGATTATTTCAGCTGTTTGTTTAGTTCTGAGCTTAGGACTTGAAATTGCTTCTTGGAAGTCAATATCTTTTAGAAATTCTGCTGTGAATTCAGCTTGCTTAAGTCCAACTTTAGTTAATGGAGGATCAAATGGAATCGATTCTTTTTGCCCATGTCTTATTAAGTAAAACGTTACCATTGCTAAATTATACCAAAGGTTCAAGTCCCATCGAGAGTAAAAAATAGTTTGATATATTCCTCCGAGGCTAAAAAATTTGGGGTGGTGTACGGGAATCGAACCCGCTAAATCTGCCTCCACAAGGCAGCGCCTAAACCGTTCGGCACACACCACCATTTAATTGATTTTCGTTGATGATTCTAGAGTTTTCCTTTCTAATGCCTCGTCGTGATGCACTAAGAAATGGCAATTTAAACATAGCCACATTAAATTATCAACCTTATTATTTTCTCTGTTATGATCTTTATGGTGCACAACAAGAATTCTCATATCAAGAATTCTACAAAGATTGCAAAACTTGTTTTGACTTGCATCGATTAGTATTCTTCTATAAACTGATTTTCCATATTTCCAGTTTGAATGATTTTCTCCTGAAAATAGAATTCTGTTTCTCCAAATCTTAATAGCGAAAAAAACTTCTA
>JAMCQQ010000452.1 GCA_023379515.1 Actinomycetota bacterium | reverse complement strand
CCAATTATATTTGCTTATTTCTTTAAGCGCAGAATCAAACCGGTGATAATTTTCAAGTGGAACTATCCTGATTAAAGGCAGATGAAAGATAAATCCCTTTTCAAAAAATCTTTCCGAAGAAATGCCTGTAAAAAGAATCCTTTTGGTTTTCTTCAGCCAGTTAAAATTCTTTTCCAATTCCACCACTTTTCCTATGATAACAATTGCCGGAGGTATTAATTTTTGTTTTTTTGCTTTTTTAGCAATATCTTTTAATGTTCCAAGCAGGAGTCTTTGGGTCAATAAACTTGCATTTTGAATTATGGCTGCAGGTGTGTCCGATGAATTTCCCGACGATATTAATTCTTTAGTTATCTTTTCTAAATTTTCAATTGCCATATATAAGACCATAGTTCCACTTTGCGACAAAATATTCCAATCCAAGGCACTTTGTTTTTTTGATGGGTCCTCGTGGCCGGTAACGAAAACACAACTTGAGCTAAACCTTCTGTCAGTTAAAGGAATTCCACTGAAAGCACCGGCTGCACTGGCTGCAGTAACTCCCGGTACAATTTCAAATTCAATATTTTCCTTTACAAAAGCTTCTAACTCCTGCGAAAGCCTGCCAAAAATAGATACGTCGCCATTTTTTAAATGCACTACTTTTTTGCCTGACTTTACCTTTTTTATCAATAATTTATTTGTCCTCTCATTGCATTTTAAAAAGCCATCTGGATATCTTTTTCCCCCGAGCATATCACAGCAAATTAATTCAGCATCAGGTTTTGCTGCTTCTAAAATACGCTTATCCACCAGATAATCGTAAATTATTACATCTGCCTGACGCAGGATTGTATCAGCTCTAATTGTAATCAAACCTGGTGCACCTGGACCGGCACCTATCAGATAGACTTTATTTTCCATGAATAACCCCCAGCAGGTTAATTAATTGTATATCTTCAGCTCTTGTCTCTATCGCTAATGCCCCTTGGAGAGGATGAGGTTTTAGAATTTCAAAAGGCAGATACTGAGAAATTCTGTGCTGGAGTCCTAATCTTACAAGGGCGCATGCTGCCAACACAATTGCATCCAAACCATCGTTATCTAATTTTGCAAGCCTTTCCCCGATATTTCCCCGGATATCTATAAACTGGAAATCATTGCGGTAATTTTTAAGTTGATCCTTTCTTCGCTGACTGCTTGTGCCAATTTTTGCACCGTACCTTAATTTATCCAGTTCTAAGCTTTCTCTGGAAACTAAGGCATCACAGGGGTCAATTTGTCTGGTAATTGCCGCAATCATCAATCCCTGAGGCAATTTGTCTGGCAGGTCTTTGGCGCTATGCACAGCAAAATCTATTTTCTTTTCAAGTAAAGCTCCCTCAATCTCTCGCGTAAAAAAATCGGTACCTTCAATATCGGAAATAGGAGTGGTTTTATCCTTGTCTCCATATGTATCCATGCCAATAACCTCAAATTTTAAATCCGGATAGAATTGATTTAGAAGCCGGGTCACTTCCTCTACTTGTTTAAGTGCAAGCAGACTGTTTCTTGAACCCACTTTAAAAAAATTCTTCAAAGGCTGGGAGATTAAAATTCCCAGTTCATCCAAATTCAAAAGCTTTACGCCTTTTATGTTTTTGATCTCCGGATCCACATTGCGCGGGATGCCTAAATCAATAATTAATAAATTTGAATCATCCCTTCTGTGCTGGGTGTTTATTACATCTAAAATATCTTCTTTTTTTAAAATTAAATGCGGGCTGCCGGTTGCGCTGATAACTATATCTGCATTGCGCAATTCTTTTTTTAAAGCATCGAATCTGACCACTTTGGCATTGATGCTTTCTGCCAACAACTTTGCCTTGTCAAAAGTCTTATTGGCAATAAAAACTGAATCTAATCCCATTTCTTTCAGGTGTTTGGTCACCAATTCTGAAACCTTTCCTACACCTAAAATCAATACTTTTTTATTTCTAAAATTTGGATAGTTTTTCCTGATTGCTTCAAGAACCAAATCAGCCAAAGAAAATTCCTGATGTAAAATCCCTGTTTCCCTTCTTATATCCTGCGCCAGAGCAAGAGCTTCTTCAAAAGCTTGCTCAAGCAAGCCATCAATTGCACCTTGTTTATTTGCTTCATTAAAAGCAAAAATTACCTGTTCAACAATCTGACTTTCACCTATAATCTGAGAGTCCAGGCCTGCAGCAACCCGTGATAGATGCTGTATAGCATTCCGGCCCTTAAATGTATAAAGAAATGGATTCACGGATTCTTCTCTGAGACCATGCGAAAACGCTAAAAACCCTCTTAAAGAAGTAAATCCCTTATTAATATCATTTACGCTGGCATAAATTTCTACCCTGTTACAGGTAGAAAGTATAAATCCTGCCCTAATTGAAGGATAACTGACCAGATCATTAAGGTAACCAGCCAGTTTACTGCGGAAAAAATAAAGTTTTTCCCTCACTGGCAGGGGGCAATACTTGTAGTTTGTCCCCGCCGCAATGATACTCATTCTATCTTCAACTCCTCTTCTATCTTTTTAAAAATAAAGCAGCCAAACCATAAGAAACAGATATTGCCAGTAAAGGTGTCAGTGTCCAGACTGAAAGTGCTCTTTTAGTGATGCGATGGGTCAGAGTAAATTTATGACCGTTCTTGACACAGCTAATGGCAAATATCGAAGCAAGACTCAATTGAACCAAGGACTGCGGTATGCCTAATATGGATGCAAAAATTAAAAGTGTCCCGGTTACAAAAGAAACTATCGTACTGGAGAATAGCCCTAAGGGAACGATTTCGTGGCCGGCGGTCTGAAGTGGTCCCTTTCCCAATACAAGTGCCCCTAAGCCAAAAATGGGGGAAACTAAAAATAATCCTAGATTAATTCCGATGAGCCCTGCACCAAATAATGGGCCAACAGCATTGCCCACATTATTAGTTCCAATGGCAAAGGCAACATAGCAGCTGACGATTATGGCCGACAACCTTAACTTCTTTTCATTGGCAAATAACTTCTGGTAAATATGCAGGTTATCGCGCTCTGGCGGATAGATTTTTCGGTAAATCCACAAAGTCAAAGCATAAGAAAGAAGTGGCAAGATGACCCACATCGGCAGAATCTTTAAAACTAACATCCTTAAATTCAAGTGTTTGAAGTAGATACCTGCACCGACTATGGCTCCAACTGTAACCTGACTTGTAGACTGCGGAATTTTTAGCATATTTGCTATAAATAGTGCTAAAGTAGCTGCTGAAAGGATAACCATTGTAACATCAAAAGTAACCAGTCCTTTTGGCAGAAGATTCTTGCCTAAGGTGAAAGCTACTCTCCTTCCTAGCAAAACACCACCCAATATCACAAATAACCCGAATAATATGAGCGCACGTTTTCTACTAATGAGTCCGCTTCCGTAAGTAGAAGAGAAAGAAGGCACAATTCCGCTGGCACCCATATTCATGGCAAAAAACATTACTATGGCAATCAATAAAATAATTTTAACCAATATCTACTCCTCAGATTTCGTAACTTTCAGCATTTGTCTTTAAAGGCCGGGTATGAATTCCACATTCACCGCCCCATTTGCCGGTTCCTACCCAACGTCCTGAACGTTCATTTTCATCACTGGTAATTCTGGTACAAGGCTCGCACCCCAAAGAGCGGTAACCCAGGGCGTAAAAGGGATTTACTTTTACTTCGTAAAGTGCCAGATACTGCCAAACCTCTCTCTCTTTCCAAATGAGGATTGGATTTAGTTTAATTAAGCCTTTGTCGCGTTCTTCCACTTCTTTAAATTCAGTTCTGGTTCTTCCTTCTGTGCAGCGCAATCCTGTAACCCAGCATTTAACCTTCATCTCATCAATAGCCTGCCGTGTCGGGCCGACTTTAAGGATTTCGCAGCATTGGTTCGGGTTTGTTTCATAAAGCCTGTCCGGAATTTCCATATCACTTTTAAATATTCTTAATTCCGGATAGCGGGCTACAGTTTCATTCATAAACTGAATTGTTTGTTTTGGTTTAAAACGCGTAGTTACAATAAAACCCTTTATCTTAGGGCTGACTCTTTTTGCCAAATCCCACACAGCAACTGAATCTTTACCTAAACTGTTTGCAACTACTAAACTATCCTGGTATTTCTCATAGGCTTCTTTGATTAAAGCAAACGAACGCTCCACTTTTTCTTTAAAATTCAATTTTTCAACCAGTTCAATAAGATTATCTTTGTTATCCAATAAACCCATAATAATTGATCCTTTCTTTTATATTTGATAAACCAGGGCTTGTTTTTGATTCTGTGCTTTTTCAGCTAAATCTTTAAAAGTTATATTATCGATTATTCCGGAAATGCTTTTTGCAACCTCCTGCCAGGTTTTTCGAAAAACACAGTGATCAGTATCCTTACAGTCTTTATAGTTACTGTCTGCACAGGCAATCGGCTCAACCGGTCCGTCAATATATCGCACAACCTCACCCAACTTTATCTGAGAAGGAGCTTTTGTTAAAAAATAACCACCGATTCTCCCACGCCTGCTTTCTACAAAGCCTCCCCGCTTTAAATCCAGTAAAACTTGCTCCATGAATTTAATCGGAGCATCAATACGTTTGGCAATTGTATGTATGGTAACAATCTCCTGGTCGTAATGCTGAGCAAGATCCAAAATTGCCTTTAACGCATAATCCCCTTTGTAAGTAAGATGCATAGCTACCTCCTTTAATCATGTTCCCCATAATCTCTATAATCTCTATAATCTCTATAATGTTAGTATACTATTATTATAAAAAAAATATGTCAAGTATTTTTTTATAAATCAATTCCTGGAATTGATAATTCCAGATATATATGTAAATCGGAGTTATGCATTCAAAACTTATCAAATCGAATGAGAATAAAAGTTTCTAATTATATTTATTTTTTGTCATTTTTTGTTTGATTTTAAAATAATATATTAATATAATTACATGATACTTTTAGTGCTTTCTAAAAGGCTAATATTGGTAAATTCATAAAGATGTAAAATTAAATCAAAAATCAGAATGGAGGATAAATGACTTTCACGGATTTTGGACTTTTTGCACAAATTTCTCTTTATGCAGTCCTGGCTGTAAGCATCCTTGCATTACTTTATGCTTTCTTTCTTTCCAGGCAGGTTTTCAGAGGAAAAACAGGTACAAGTAAAGCTGAAGAAGTTGCAGAAGCTATAAAAGAAGGTGCACAAGCATACTTGCGAAGACAGTTCAAGACAATACTTTACCTGGTTTTTATTCTGTCTATAGCTATTTTTGCTTCAGCATTTTTTGCAAAACAAGGCATGACTATTTCTATAGCAAGAGGAGTGGCATTCCTGGCAGGCGCCTTCTTTTCAGCAATGGTAGGTTATCTCGGAATGAACATGGCAATTGCCGGAAACCGCAGGGTCGTTGTGGCAGCTGAAAAAAGCCACCGGGATGCCTTAAGGATAGCATACAGAACCGGAACTATTACAGGAATGCTGACAGATGGGCTGGGTCTTTTAGGCGGAACACTGATATTTATAATATTCAAGATTAAATCCCCGGAAGTTCTGTTAGGTTTTGGTTTCGGTGGAACATTGCTTGCATTATTTATGAGAGTTGGCGGAGGTATATATACAAAAGCAGCAGATGTAGGAGCGGACCTTGTTGGAAAGGTTGAAAAAGGAATCCCGGAAGATGATCCAAGGAATGCAGCAGTAATTGCTGATCTTGTAGGTGATAACGTCGGGGACTGTGCCGGCATGGCAGCTGATATATTTGAATCTTATGAAGTTACCATAGTATCGGCTTTAATTTTAGCATTGGTGTTGCTGCCTTTTGATATAAAATGGCTGATTTTTCCGCTACTGGTAAGAGCTATAGGAGTAGTAAGCTCAATAATTGGAACTTATGCGGTTTCATGGTGGAGGACACAGGATCCATTTAAAGCAATGGATTACTCATATGATCTGTCTTCAATTATTTCCATTACTTCATTTTTCTTTATTGCAAAATTTTACGTTCATGATTTAAGAGTTTTCTGGGTTACTGCAATCGGTATAGCACTCGCAATAGCATTCAATAAATTTACTTCATATTTTACCCATCCCGAACATTCTCCTGTAATTAACCTCAGTAAAACTGCAAAAACCGGACCTGCCACATTATTATTGAATGGTTTGGCACTCGGGTATGAAAGTTCCGTATGGGCAATTATAATTATTGCTGTCACCATTTTTCTTTCAGTTGTAATCTTCGGTGGTGCCGGAATCACTTTCATTCTGTATGGAGTTGCGCTCACAGGTATCGGGATGCTCTCACATACAGGAAATAATGTTTCGATGGATGTATTTGGACCGATCGCAGACAATGCCAACGGCATTGGCGAGATGTCCGGTGCTGCTCCTAAAACAAGACAGGTACTTGCAGACCTGGATGCTGCCGGAAATACAACAAAGGCTATTACAAAAGGTATAGCAATTGCATCTGCCGTAATTGCAGCAGTTTCCCTTTTTGGCGCATATACGGAATCAACGGGACTTCAGAAAATAGGCTTGTCACTTACCGATCCCATGGTATTTATAGGCCTGCTTATCGGAGGTGCGGTTCCGTTCCTTTTCTCGTCACTTGCAATCAAGGCTGTCGGCAGAGGTGCGGGGACAATCATTGAAGAAGTCAGAAACCAGTTCAGGACTCCGGGTGTGATGGAAGGAACAGTAAAACCAAATTATGGAAGGGTTGTAGAAATTTCTACAAGATCTGCACAAAAGGAGCTGCTGCCTCTCGGGCTGCTTGCGATACTGATGCCAATTTTAATAGGTTTTACTCTTCAGGAAAGGGCGCTCGGCGGATTTTTAGCCGGTATAATATTATCCGGCCAGTTGCTGGCAGTATTTATGGCAAATTCCGGCGGTGCGTGGGATAATGCAAAGAAAAGAATCGAAGATGGTTTTCTTGGCGGCAAGGGTTCCGAAGCCCATAAGGCTTCCGTAATCGGAGACACTGTTGGTGACCCGTTAAAGGATACTGCGGGCCCGGCGCTTAACCCGATGATAAAGGTAATTAACCTTGTTTCACTTTTAATAGCACCTGTAATAATCAGCATAAGAGCCACATCACCTGTCATATCTTATGTTGCAGGCGGTGTTACATTTATTGTAGTAGTATGGGCAATTTGGAAAAGCAAGACTGAAAGATACCAACTGGCTCAAACTTTTGAAGATGCAGATGAAACCAAGGCATCTGAAAAAGCAATGAAAAAATAGTTTAAGTGATTTTTTTAGTATACATTCTGAGTTTAGTTTTCAAAAGACCGGGCTTAAAAAACCCGGTCTTTAAATTATAATATTTTTATCTTACCCGGAAATTGCTTTAACAAACTCTTTTGCTGCACATGATGCATCTGGTGCATAAATCTCTATCCCGTACATATCGGCAAAATGCCTTGTAACAGGTGCACCGCCTACAGCAAGGATTATTTGTGTTCTAAGTCCCGCATTTTCTATAGCCTTTATATGTTCCGGAATATTGGCCAGCGTAGTTGTAAGCAGACCCGAAAATGCAACAATTTGAGGCCTATACTCTTTAATTGCGTCTACAAACTTTCCGTAATCTACGTCTATACCCAAATCAATCACTTTAAAACCCTGCCCTTCCGCCATAGTAATTACCAGATTTTTACCAATATCATGAAGATCACCTTTAACGGTGCCTATTACAACTACCCCTTTTTCTGCCATATGCTCACTGCCTTTCAGAAGGGGTTTTAAGTAATCCATTGCTTCCTTCATTGCCTTTGCTGCCAGCAGCATATCAGGCATGTATAGCTCTCCTGTCCCAAATTTATCACCCACATCCAGCATTGCTTTGGATAGCGCTTCATTTATAATTGACTCAATCGATATGCCATCATCCAATGCTTTTTTAATAAAGTTGACAATGTCTTTATAATTACCTTCTGCCGTTGCATTATAGATATCTTGAAGTCTTGACATTTAATAGCTCCTTTTTACTATAAATTTAGTTAACTGTTAATAAAAAAACCCAATATAAAATCTTATATTACAGGAACTTATTATCCTATACATTAATAAATACCATACTTGTGTATAGCATTTAAGTAAGCAATTACATTTTCGTGGGGGATATAATTAACTATTGAATGAGAGCAGGTAGCAACATACCCATATCCGGGCTTTAATACATCCATATGCTCCTTGACATCCTTGTCTACATCCCCAGGTGTTCCCTTTGAAAGCGGAAATTCAATATCTACATTGCCTGACAGGCAAAGCCTTGATCCATATTTATTCTTATACTGCCTGTAATCAACTCCATAAGGATCCATAGGATTTAGACAGCCAAGCCCCATATCAATTAAATCTTCCACTATATCATCAATCTTTCCGTCTGAGTGAAACATTACAGGAATACCTGCATTAACTGCCGGCTCCATTATTCTTGCCATTCTTGGAACCCATATTTCCTTCATAATCTTGGGTGGTATAAAAAGCCCGGTTTTAAATGCAACGTCATCTGCCGGCCATACAAAATCTACACGTGCTTCAATTAAGGCTTTGGTCATTTTCACAAAATGCTGCGTAGAAACTTCCAGCATATCTTCAACAAGTTGTCTGTCCTCATATACCATCATCATAAAATCATTCATTCCGACCATAAACTCATATGGAGTTTGGGATATGCATCCATAAATACATCCCACCCCTATTTTTGATTTTCTTTTCGCAAGAGTATCCTTATACTCTTTTACATACTTTACTGCATCATTTATCTGTCTTTCCGAATCCAGTATCAGAGATTCAAAATCTCTTCTTGTCTTAATAGACCTGTCAGAAACCGGCACTAATTTTCCATTTTCGTCTTTTCTTTTAAAAGGTGTCCAGATTCCGGCATCAAACACCATTGCATCCTGGCCGATTATCTCACACAGGTCTATAAAATCATTCGGAAACATTGGTCTGACGATGTCAGGGTCAACAACACCCTTTGCTGGATCCCCGCCAAATGCCAGAGTATTTCCTGCATATCTGCCAAGGAATTTCTCAACATGCTGATCTTCATACAACACTTCGAAATTTGGAACCCTGTCAACAGGCTCCCTTTTGAATGCTGCAATAAGCCTTTTAATATCAGGCTCCCCAATGTATGAATCTATTGTTATCGTATTTATAACCATATACACACTCCGTATTTTGATTTAATATCTGATATTTTTAATATTTCCAATAATTTTAATATTATTTATATTTTAATGAAACAAAATGTCAATTATTAAATTCATATTGTCTGCAAATCTATAGCTGTCCATATTACCGTCAATCTCATTCTCATGTCTCATTAATGTATCAGCCAGCTCTTTGTATTTCCAGGTCATGCTTACGGCTAATTCCAGAGTTTTAACTCTATCATCTCTTGCAGATATTATATCAATGGTTGACCATGACTCATATTTTGTCTTGTTTAAATAATAGAAAAATTCAAGAATTTCCCAGAAATTTACCGAACCTATCACCATATCAGGGTCTGAATCTTTGAAATTATCATTAAGATGGATCTGGAATAATTTAGCATTCGAATCAAGCAGCATGAGTGATTCTGCAAGGCTCTCACCGGCCATCAAGGCATGGCCAACGTCCAGGGCACACCCGACATTGTCAAGACCAACTGAATTTACAAATGCCAGAGCTTTGCCGGTATCATTTACATATTGTTTTTGTCTGGGGTCTTTTGATTTGGCTTCAATTGCTATCTTGACATTTCTGTCATATTCCCCTATTTCCCTTACAGTTTCAACCAAATTTTTCCAACCATCCCTGTAATTTGACTGGAAAGGATAATCAAAACCATCATGAGCCGGCCATAGCAGAACACTGTCAGCTTTAAGAGCTTTGCATAAATCTATCGACTCTTTAAGTCTGTTTACAGCATCCTTTCTGATATTTTTTTCATTTGTACTGAATGAACCATATTTCCACTTTCTGTCTGACCATACTTCCGGTTCAACTACAGAAACCTTAAGACCATAACTTGACACCAATCTAAGCAGTTTGTCCGGATCGGAGGGAAGGGGCGCTATTGGATAAAAAACCACAAGCCCTGTCAGGCCCTTTATTTTCGAAAAAATCTCAAGTTTTTTTTCAAGCTCCATATCTTCATAATAACCGCCTGGAACATATCTTTCCGCATATGTGCCCAGGCACCAGAGATGAGCATCAACATTGAGTTTCATTTTTTACCTCCCCTAAATAAACATATAATATACCTGATCATTAAAATAATCATTAAGAATTTAAATTAAAATTAATAATGGTTTTTTAATCCAGATGAAATACTTCTTCTATAATCTCAATTTCGGGACCCAGGATTGATTTGTCTTGTTTTATGAAATATTTATCCATT
>JAMCQQ010000451.1 GCA_023379515.1 Actinomycetota bacterium | reverse complement strand
ATTTGAATCTCGGGATTTGTTGCCAGCATTATATAGGAAAGATTAGTATTGGAAGGAATATATCTGCCAAGCGAAAGATAATTGTTATCATAAGAGTTAAGATCTGTTCTGTTGTAGTAAGGATCGTTTATATAAAAAGTGCCTTCTCCTATTCCCTTTGCAACAATAAAATGTCCCGGTTCCTGTAATATGTCCGGTCTTGAATTATTTAAGTCATTAGTCAGATCAGTATCGTGACGTCCACTTATTCTTTGATACTCCAATGCTTCAAAATCAGTTATATTATTGGTATCTCTTGCTAACCTTGACAATCTGCTTACGGCGAGCCAATTTATATATCCGTCGCCGACATATCCGTCTTCCTGATTATTTAGCCAGGTATTAAGGGAACCGGGATCAAGAATTGTTCCACCGGGTAAAAGGTTAATTCCATGGTACCTTAATATCATTGCGGCAGATGTTAACGCGCAACCCCATCTATTAATAGTAGAATTAGCAGGATTCCATTTGTCTGCGCTATCATATATATTTCCTTGCCATGGTTCGTCTGTTTGTTTTAGGTTTGGCACGTCTAAAATTAAATCAGCGCTTTTTGTCGCATAGCCTATTTTCCAGGAATAACCGTAACCTGTATTCCCAAATCCGGAATACCACATTTTATAAACTTTTCCATCTCTCATGACAAATGGCGATATTATATTTCCGGAATCAAAGCCGGATGGGCTGGTGGTTAAAACAGGATTTTCACTATCCGGTTTGTCCCAGTTTATGCCATCTGTTGAAGTCGCATAAACTATTTGAGTTCCCATGTCTCCATATGAGGCAGCGTACCACATTTTATATTTGCCATTTTCATATATAACATTTGGATAAGCAACGTTATTAATTTCCCATGACTTGGTTGGAATAATTACGGGATTACCATTGTTTTGTTTTGTCCAATGTATGCCGTCTGTGGATGTTGCATATCCAATGCGCCAAAAGGGGTATTGAGTAAGATTACTATCATTAGTGCCAGCGTACCAAAGGTGGTAAGTGCCGTCTTTAAAAAGCACAGAAATTCCTCTGGCAATTCCCCCTTTATCCCAGGCGTTACTGTCAGCCCAGGCATCACTATTTATTGTGGATGTCCAACCATCCAGCCTATCCCAATTAACTCCGTCGGATGACGTCGCGTATCTTAATCTAAATCTATCCAAGCCAACATTCCAATGACTGGTATTTGTAGAGATATACCACATTTGATATATATTTAAAAAATTGTTATACATAGCACTAGCATTTTCTGTTCCAGATTCCCAGCTATCTGTCGAGTTGGCTTTTATGTTAAATTCAGGATTCCTTTCCCAAGAAAGTCCATTAGTAGAATTAGCATTGTATATTTTCCATCCATATCCCTCATTTCCAACATAGAACATTTTATAGCTACCGTTTTCGCTCAATATATAAGGATCGAGAGCTGTAATATCACTATCAAAGGTTAATGGATTTCCGGGATATTTATGCCATGTAGAAGCTGCTTCAGTCTTATTAAATGAAGCGCCGAGAGATAATGTAAGAAGCAGCAGAAATAATATTTTAGGGACTAGCGAAGTTAACTTTTTCAAGACAATTTAAGTATTAAATATAGCGATAAGATTTGTCAAGTGGTGGCTAAAATGATAAACTTAGCAAAGGTAAATGAATAAAAAGAGCTTATTTTATAAGATCGGTTTTAATACCATTATCCAGTTTGGCGGTAAGGCGACTTCTGTGCTTCTTGGATTTATAACAGTAGCATTACTTACCAGATACTTAGGAACTGCGGGTTATGGAAATTTTACGCTGGTTTTTGCTTACATGTCGTTTTTTGGAGTATTTGCGGACTTTGGATTGCAACTTGCAATTGTCCGGGAACTTTCCCAAAAAAGTATAAGCGCAGAAAAAATTTATGGAACATATTTTTGGATAAAAGCAATTCTGGTTATATTATCGACAATAGTTTCTATTATTGCACTCTTTTTCTTTCCTTATTCCGAAACTTTAAAAATCGGAATATTAATAGGCGCTTTGGCTGTTGGAGTTGGAGGGTTAAACGGATACGGCACGGCAATTTTCCAATCAAAAATAAGGTTAGATTTGGTTACATATATAGATATATTAGGTAGATTAGTTAGCGTTATTTTTATTGCAATATTTATATATGCCAAGCTTAATTTTTATTATATTGTTTCAACAATACTTGTTGGAAATTTAGTTGGATTATTGGCTACAATTTATTTGCTCAAGAAAGATATTAAGTTTAATTTTAAATATGATCGAAATTTAGCAAAAAAAATAATAAAGTGGAGCCTTCCTATTGGTTTAACTTCTTTTTTTTCACTGGCTTATTTTAAAATCGATACAATAATGTTATCTATGATGAAGGGTTCTACAGATGTAGGAATTTATAGCTTATCTTACAAAATTTTAGAAAATATTCTGATGTTATGGGGCCTTTATATGGCTTCAGTTTACCCTGCGCTATCAGCATTCCTTATTAGTAGAAATAAACAGAACTTTAATAAAATTTTTAAAAGCACAATTAGCATTGCTTTAACATCGTCAAGTTTTATAATTATTATCGGATTTATATTTTCAACGCTAATTATAAAAATATTTAGCGGCGATGAATTTAATCAAAGCGTGCTCCCT
>JAMCQQ010000450.1 GCA_023379515.1 Actinomycetota bacterium | reverse complement strand
AAGATTTATGATAGAGTAAAGAAAACGTTAAATTGTGAAGAGACAGACAGGCCACCTATCTATGATAACTTCAGAAATGACAAGGTAATTGAGTACTTCTCTGGTGAGAAATTAACCATCAATCAATCAAAGATAGTTTGTATTAAGGCTATTGACAACTCTCTGGATTGCATTAAACAGTTCTTAAGGTTTCCACAGAAAAGAAGAGTCACTCGTGTAAAAAGTTTCCCTTTTGCATATTCTATTAATTTCTCACCAGAGGTAAGCGAGGAATTGGAATTTGAGGTTGAGTATAAGAGATGGAGTACATGGGTTTATGATAAAAATCCTTATGATTTTGATAGAATAATTAAAAAGGCAAAAAGAATAATCGATTCGTATAATAGTTGGAAAAATTGGAATATAAAGAATTTAAATAACATAATAAAAGATTTTAAAGAGAAACAGAGTTGGTTTAAAAATACAGTCTTATTAGCATGCATTTCAGAAGTTGGACTCAATGCTACATATGACTTTTTAGGGGGTGTTGAAAAGTTTTCATATCTTTTGCAAGATGATAACTTTACCTTAATGGAGCTATTTGATACTTTTTATCAAATAAATATTGAAAAGATAAAAAGCATCCCTAAAGGATTTAATCCAGTTGCAGCCTTTGTACCTGAAGATATTGCTTATAAGAACACTACACTTTTCTCACCTATTTTTTTAAAAAAAGAGTTTTTCCCAAGACTTAAAAAAATAGTAGAAGCCTATCATGATAAAGATCTTAAAGTGATATTTCATTCCGATGGTAATCTTTGGGAAATAATGGATGATTTAGTAAATTGTGAAATTGATGGCTTAAATCCTATAGAAACAATAGCTAAAATGGATTTAAAGAAGTTAAGAAAGAAGTATCCCAGATTAGTAATGCTAGGTGGAATAGACTGTAGTGAGCTTCTTCCTTATGCAGATACTGGCACTATTAAGAATGTAACAAAAAAAAGTATAGACGATACCAAATATGGATATTTCCCTGGATCAACCAGTGAAGTTCATAATGAAATACCACTTGTTAACTATCTTTCGTTTTACGAAGAGGTGGTTAATTATGAAAGTTAAGGCAAAAGTGGTCTTCCATCCAAACTGGTATTATAAAAATTTTGGTATTTCCTTTGATGAAAATTTTTTTTTTGATTTTTATACCCGTATAGAATCTGAGAGATTAATGAAAAAAGGATTATATGAAAAGTTTGGTCATATAGGTTTGGGTGAAAAAAATCCAAAGGATGAGCCAATAGTAGGTACTTATAATCTAGCTGCTGGGTGGTTTTTAGAAAATATGCTTGGTTGCGATCTAGTTTTTTTAAAGGATAACTCTCCTGTTGTTTTACCAAAAAATATTTCAGATAAAGGAATAAATGAATTAGACGTACCAAATTTTCCTGATAACGATAATAAATATTTTATGAGAATAAAAAAGTTAATGGATAAAATGGAAGAAAAATTTGGGTATTTGAAGGGTGATTTAAATTTGCAGGGTGTTCAAAATATTGCATTTTTCATCAGAGGGCAGGAGTTGTATATAGATTATTATTATAAGCCTGAACTTGCAAAGATTTTGTTAAGTAAAATCACAAAAACTATTATAAAAGCAGCAAAATTTTTTAAAAGTAAAACTGGATCATGTTCGCTATCTTCATCACCAGCCATTAGTGAATTCGACGAAAGCTTATTTGTAACATCTAATTGTACCATAGATATGATTTCAACAAATACATATAAAGATTTTTTAATGGAATTTGACAATATTCTTTCAGATGAATTGCAGCCTTTTGGCATTCATCACTGTGGTGCAAGACCGGATGAATTTTCTTATGTGTATTCAAAAGTCAGAAATGTGTCATTTTATGAAGCTGGCTGGGGAGGAGATATTGGAGTAGTAAGAAAAAATTTCCCAGATGCTTTTATTTCTGCAAGACTATCTCCTGTAAAAATATTAAAGCAGACCAATGAAGATTTTATATCTGATATTCTAAATATTGTTAAAAAAGGTAAACCATTAGAGAAATTGATAATAAGTATATGTGGGCTTGATTTTGATACACCTGATGAGAAAATCGAATTATTATTCAATGTTTGTAACAATTTGGATATGTATTTATAGGATTAACTATATTTTCGGCTTGAGTAATAATCTATTGAGAAATTATATTATATGGAGGTAATTGTAAATGAGTTCTGTTGAAAATAAGCAAGTAAAGAACCTTACAATAAATGATATCCAGGATATGAAGGATAGAAATGAAAAAATTGTTGTACATAGCCCTATGGATTATAACACTGCATTAATGGTTGAAGAGGCAGGTGCAGACTTAATCATTATCGGTGATTCACTTCCAACGATGATTCTAGGAGGTGAACCATATACTTTTTGCAGCACAATGGATGAGGTTATCTTTTTCGTCAGCAGAATTTCACAAGCAGTAAAACGTGCTGTAGTAATAGCAGGGATGCCCTACGGAAGTCTTCAGGAATCAAATGAACAAGCAATCCATAATGCTATTCAATTAGTAAAGGCAGGTGCACATTCTGTTAAAATACAAGGTGCAACTAAGACTATCCTTAAGCGTATCAGGAGCATAATTGATGTGGGGATTCCATGCATGGGTCATGTTGGTATGATGCCACATTTTATTCGGCAAATTGGTGGTTTTAAATCTATAGGTAAAACATGCAGAGAAGCATTGCAAGTTTATAATGATGTAAAAGAACTTGAAAGAATAGGAGTCTGGTCAATAGAAATTGAATGTGTTGCACAAAAAGTAGCACATGAAATTTCTAAAAGGACAAGAATTCCACTTATAGGAATCGGGAGTGGTGTTGGAACTGACGGGCAGTCTTTATGTTTTCATGATATTCTTGGTTTACAAAAGAAAATAAAACCGAAACATTCTAAGTGTTATGTAGATATATGGTCAATTTGTGTAAAAGCTTTAAATGAATTTAGCAGAGAGGTGAAAGAATCTAATTTCCCAACAGCAGATCACTCTTTTCAAATATCTGATGAAGAGTTTAATGAATTTTTAAATAACTTGAAATAAGCTATTTCATACAAAAATATTGAATTAAATACAGAAAAAAGGACATAAAATGAAGGCTTTAATAAAAAATGAAGAAAAACCAGGTTTTATTTTAGAAAATATAGATATCCCCATTCCAAAACCTGGAGAGGTTCTGATAAAAGTAAAAAAAGCTGCAATTTGTGGGTCAGATTTAAAAATTTATAAATGGAATAACTGGGCAGCAAATATCATTAAAAAGTTACCATTTATCCCAGGACACGAATGTTCTGGAGAAGTTGTGGATATCGGGACTTGTACGAATCGAATTAAAATTGGAGATAGGGTTTCACTAGAATCACATATACCATGTAATAAATGTGAATACTGTTTAAATTCCCTTACTCATCTCTGTAAAGAAATGATCGTATTGGGGCACCACGTTAATGGATGTTTTGCAGAATTCTGTACTATCCCTGAAGTCTCAGCCAGAAAGTTACCGGATGATTTCTCTTGGGCGACTGGAGCGTTAATGGAAGCTGCAGGTATTGGAATTCGAGCTGCCTGGGAGACACACGCTCAAGCAAAGAAAATTATAATAATAGGAGGAGGACCCATCGGTCTCTTTGTCTTCTTGGGAGCAAAAAACCTGGGCATAAAGGACATATACCTATTAGAAACAAACGAGTTCAGACTAAACTTAGCGAAAGAATTAGGAGCACAAGCTATTAACCCATTAAATGAAAATATAATAGAAATAATACTAAGAGAAACGAATGGCTATGGTGCCGATGCCTTGATAGAGGCCTCAGGTAATAGCAAAGCATTAGCTGAAGCGTTCTCTTATTTGAGAAAAAAATGCAAGGTAATCTTAATTGGACAACCCGATACAGATTTAACAATAGATGTATCAAGGAATATAGTCTTTAAAGAAGCAAATATAGTAGGCCTTCATGGTAGAGAAATTTTTAAAACTTGGACAATTATGGAATCATTAATAAAAAACAATATGAATATTGAAAAAATTATAACCCATTCTTTTGGAATAGATGATTATAAAAAAGCATTTGAAATAAGCCTTAGTGGAAACTGTGGCAAAGTTCTTTTTAACTTTTAATCTAAAGGTAAATAATGAAAGCAATAATTAAAGAAGATAAAAATATTGGGCTTTCCTTGAAAAATATTAAAACCCCAAAAGTGGGGAAAGGGAACATTCTGGTAAAAGTCAAAGCTTGCAGTATATGCGGCGGAGACAATTATCTCTATAAATGGAATAAAATAATGGATAACTGGGATATTCCATTACCGCTTATAATTGGACATGAAATATGTGGTGATGTAGTATCAATAAGCAAAGAATCTAAGAACTATTATTTAAATTTTAAAGTTGGTGATAGGATTTCAGTAGATTCTCATATTTATTGTAATCAATGCAGTCAATGTTTGAATAATAAAAGACATAATTGTGAAAATTTAAAAATTTTAGGAATTCATGCCGATGGAGGATTCGCAGAATATGTCAATATACCAGCTCAAATAGCATTTAAAATACCTGATGAAATTTCTTACGATGAAGGTGCTTTACTTGAACCTTTCGGGGTTGGAGTAAAGGCATTTTATTTATCCAAGGCATCATTGACTGACCGGGTAGCTATTTTTGGTGGAGGTCCTATAGGGTTATTCATTTCTAAATTAAGCGTATTGTCCGGTATTAAAAATACTTTCGTATTTGAACCTAATATTTATAGAAGAGAGTTAGCCAGAAAGTTAGGAATAAAGGAGTGTTATAATCCCCTCGAAGATGAAGAAATGAATTTAATTAAAAAACGATTTGATATAATTTTTGAAGTTTCTGGTACATCAGAAGGTCTACAGCTTGCTTTAAGTTATTCCCGAAAAGATGGCAAGGTAATCATTGTAGGAGCACAGCAGGATAAGGTTCTAATTGATGTTAAAAATGAAATAATGACTAAAGAACTTACCTTAAAGGGAACTTTTGGCAGATTGATATGGGAAACATGGTATAAAATGATGGAGCTTCTTAAAAATAAACAAATAGATCTTAAAGAATTTATAACACACCGGTTCGATTTTAATGAATATAAAGAAGCTTTTTCAATATCATTGTCAGGGAACTGTGGGAAAGTTATTATGGTTCCATAGTAAAATCATAGTGTTTATATTTAAATATTATTTAAGTAAAAATTTAACTAAGGGGAAATGATGGAATCAGTTGAATTACTAAAGAAAAATCTAGAAATTTCTGGAATAATTAATTATAAAGTGGATAGTAACATGTTAATAGATTTTATTTTTGGAAGAGTTAATTTTTTAACAGAAAAAATAAAAAAAGAAATAACTATTGAAAATTGGAAATCTAAAAGAGGTGAATTGATAGAGCAATTAAGTTATTGCATAGGTTTAAAAAATCTGCCTAAAAAAACACCGCTAAATGTTAAAAAAGTTGATAAAATCGAAAAAGATGAATATTTTATAGAAAAGATAATTCTTGAGTCTTTTAAAAATATCTATATCTCGGCTCATCTTTATATTCCAAAGAAAGCTAATTTCCCAGCACCAGCAATATTGCATATTCCTGGTCATTGGATGGAAAATGGAAAAATGGAACCAGATCTTCAAAGGTGCTGTGGAGGATTGGCCAAATTAGGATTTGTTGTATTTAATATGGATCCATTAGAACAAGGCGAAAGAAGAATAGGGTGGAAAAATCATGGACACATAGAAACACTTTTGGTAGGAATCACGCAAATTGGAATGATGATTTATGAAAACAAGAAAGCAATTGATTATCTTCAATCAAGAGAAGAGGTGGATGGAGAAAGAATTGGGATGACCGGTACATCTGGTGGTGGTTTTAATATCGTATATACTACACCATTCGATGAAAGAATAAAAGCTTCTGCTCCAATATGTTATACAGTCACTTATCCAGGTATTTTTGAGGGTATTAAATGGTATAATTGGAACGGTGGCAATGACCTTTGCAATCAAATCCCATACGTTATTGATACACTAACTTTTTCGCATTTGTTGGCATTAAATGCTCCGCGTCCACTAATGACTATTAATGCTGAAGAAGATTTAAATTTCCCATTAAATACTGCTATAAAGGTATATCAGGAAGCAAAACCATTTTTTGATCTATACAGCTCTGGATTGATAAGTCAGGTAATAGTGCCAGGTGGTCATGCTGAGGGTAAAAATGCAAGGGAAGCCTTATATGGGTTCTTTTCAAAATATCTTATGAGAATTGGTGATGGAAAGCCTATTCCGGAACCGAAAATTGAAATAGAAGAGATACCTTATAATATAAACTATATAGATGCAACTGCGGATAAAGATAAATCACAGAGTTTCTATCCTAAAAAGAGTTTACGAACTTATGTTTTTGGTAATAATGAATTGAGAGAAATTGAGAAACCTCTGAAAAATATTCTTATTCAAAAATTAAAGGAAAAATATGCAGAATTTAAATTACCAAAAAATTTAGAAGAATGGAATATAAAGCAAATCCAGTATAGAGAAAAACTGAAAAGTATTATGGTAAAAACTATAGACCATAGCCCGCTAAAGCCAAAAATAATTAGTGGAATTGAAACTAAGGGGTATTACGTCGAAAGAATAGTGCTTGATTCAGAAAATGGCATCTTTATACCTGGGTTATTGTTTTTACCAGATAATTGGACGAACCCAAGCAATATTTGGATTTGCTTAGATGATTGTGGTAAAAATGGGCTTATAGATAACTCTATATTCAATGAGCTTATAAATGAAAAACAGGCAGTATTTACAATGGATTTAAGGGGGCAAGGAGAAACTTTAGCAGTAGAATTTGAAGTAGCCACGATGTGTTACATGATCGATAGAAACTTATTATCACAGAGAATTTTTGATTTATTAAGAGCTGTTGAATATATCTCATTAAGAGCAAGTACAGGAATTCAGCTAAATAAACAAAAAATTATTTGTTATGGTAAAGGAATAAGTGCACTTGTTGCCCTTTTTGCGGGAGCTATTGATGATAGGATTGCAGCCATATTCACAGAAAATCAGATAGTATCCTATATGGACTTAATTGCAGGTGATTCAAGGTTTTCTCCCAGTATATTTATATATGATATATTATCAAATTTTGATATTGATAACATTGCATCTCTTGTCTTTCCAAAACCTCTTACAATCTTAAATCCTGTGGATAGGAATAAAAAAGAGGTTGGCTCAAATGAATTGCTTAAAAAATTTAATTTTACAAAAGAAATATATAAAAGCTTTAATCAGAGCAATATGTTAAGCATTCAGTATTCAAAAACCTATCAATATTCCAAAACAATAAAAAAAGTGATTGGAATGCTATAAATATCCAATTATTTTAGTAGGGTAACGAACTTGATTTATAAAAACATATTTACAAAAGAAGAGAAAGAAAAAATAAATTTTTATAGGAAACTTCTGGAACAGATGTTTACTATGCAAAAACCTAATATTATTCCCTCATATATAATTGATTTTCCGCATGATCAAGAAGAAGACAAAAATATTAAATTATATCTGGATAAACAAATTGAGTTCTTTAAGAGCACTCTTAAGAGTGGCATTCCATGTGTTCCTCTGCTAAGACCATTTTTCTATGGTCTACATGGCCATAGTAAATTTTTTAATACAGAAGTTATAAATGCAGGGGACAGTTACTGGACTAAATACATAGATGAAACTTTAATGGATAAAATTAAAATAATAAATGTTAAAAAACATCCATTTACCAAAAATTTAATAGCTCAAATTGAATATCTACAAGAAAATACTAATTATGAAATCCCAGTTGCAACGCCAGTAATTATGTCACCACTGGTCATCTTTACAAACTTATTTGATAGCAATGTCTCCTATGTTTATATGATTAAATATCCTGAAAAAGTCTTAAGGATTACAAAAATTATTACAAAATTAATTATTGATCTTGATAAGTTTCTGAATTTATTAATTAAAACTGAAAGAGGAATTAATACAAGACACATTCTGAATTGGACACCACCTTATTACTGCACCTTGTATGGATGCACATTAAAACTTATTTCCAAAAAAATGTATGAAAATCTATTTTTACAATATGATTTAATGATATTAAACAATTATTCAGGTGGCGGATTTCATCTGTGCGGAGATACGTATCATCTTGTCGATATCTTTAAGAACATTAAAAAACTTGTTTTTTTCCAGATAAATGATGAAGCGTCAGATTGTTTTGAAAATTTTTTTAAAAAACTGAGGAAAGATCAAGTTTTCTTTGTATGGCCAAGTAAAAAAATGTCTGTTAAAAAAATCCTTGAAATAAGTGGCGGTTTGGCAGGAGGAAATCGAATTATATATGGTGGAGTTCCATTAAATGAGTTAAATTAATTTTGATTTGTTGTTGATTATTGATTGAATATTTTATTTTAATAATATAATGAAAAATTATCGGCAAATAAAGTAATTGCAATAAGGAGTTTAAATGAAGTTTGAGGGTAAAACTATACTTATAACGGGTTCAAGCAGAGGAATAGGAAAAGCAATAGCAGTAAAATTTGCTAAAGAGGGTGCAAACTTGGTAATAAATGGCAGGAATCAATCTAAAATTGATGAAACTGTAAATGAGATAAAGTCAATGGGTGCAAGTGCATTTGGATTTAAAGCAGATGTTAGAGATATGCAAAGTGTTGAGTATATGATAGAAAAAATTAATCAAGTATATGGTGAAATAAATATTTTAGTTAATAATGCTGCTATTTTGGAAGTTAAATCAATTTTTGATATATCGGAGGAAAAATGGGTAGAAATAATAGATACAAACCTTAATGGAGTTTTTAGAGTCACAAAAGCTGCGCTTAGAATTATGATAAATCATAGAAAGTATAATAAAATAATAAATATGTCTTCACAAGCAGCTAAAACCGGAGGGTTATTACCAGTGCATCG
>JAMCQQ010000449.1 GCA_023379515.1 Actinomycetota bacterium | reverse complement strand
GGGCCTTCTTAAAAGCAGCTGGCAAGAGGGGAGCGAACGGTTGAGGTCCTCAAACAGGGCCAATATTGTCCTATGGATGTAGAGGACCAGGTTTTAATTCTTTTCGCTCTTACAAACGGTTATCTTGATGATATTGAAGTAAAAAAGCTGCAAAGATTTGAAAAAGAGTATCTGGAATTTATTCACAGCAGCAGTGCCGATATCATTACAGATCTTAAAAAAACTAAAGATATAGATGAAAAATTAGGGCAGAAAATTAAAAACGCGATTGAGCGGTTTAAAAAATCATTTAATTGACAATTGCCGATACCTCCAATTGTTATAATTTTACAGGATATCTCCAATGGAAAAGTCTCGTGATATAAGAAACAGGATAAAAAGTGTAACCGGAACCAGGAAAATTACAAAAGCAATGGAAATGATTGCTTCTTCCAAAATCAGAAAGGCGCAGAGCAGGATTTTTGAAGCAAGAGCTTTCATCGAAAACATTGAAGAGGTAATAACTGACATTGCGTGTTCCCCCGGCCTGGTTAGCGATCCGCTTCTGGCACCCCATAAAGATGAGAAAATCGTCCTTGTCGTCGGATTGACAGCCGACAGGGGGCTTTGTGGGGGCTATAATGCAAACGTAATAAGGTTGATTGAGAACAATATTAAGGATTTGAAATCTCAGGGCTTTGAAGTCAAACTTGATGTAATTGGTACAAGAGGCAGAAATTATTTTAGATACACAGGATTTCCTGTTTCAAAAATTTATGAAAATCTCTCGGATTATCCAAAGTTTTTGGACGCAAGAGAAATTTCAAAAGATATCATTTCAAGATATATTTCAGGTGAGGTTGACAAAGTTTTAATTTGTTATACCAGGTTTAAAAATGCTGCGGAACAGATTCCTTCAACCAGGCAGATACTCCCTATTCCAATAGGGGAAAAAATAATCAGAGGTGAAATTAAAGAGATTGCACCAGGTAAAATACAAGTTGGTGACAGATTGTGTCTGATAAATTCAGAATTTATGTTTGACCCATCACCACGGGAGGTACTTGGTTCATTGCTGCCGCAATATATTTATACAGCTATTTACGGCGTTCTTCTTGAAGCAACTGCGAGCGAAACCGGTGCAAGAATGACAGCAATGAAAAGTGCGAGTGATAATGCTGAAGAAATGATAAAAGAGCTTGTAAAGTTATACCACAGGGCCAGGCAGCAGCAGATAACAATGGAAATTACTGAAATAGTTTCCGGGGCGCAGGCTTTAAGTATTGCAGACTGAATAATCGGCAATAATAAATTAACATCAAAATAAATGAAGGAGTTTTTTAAAATATGGCAAAAGATAATTCGAACGGCGATATAAGCAAAAATATAAATAAGGGAAGAATTGTAAGTATAAGGGGTCCTGTGCTTGATATTGAATTTCCACCCGGCAAGCTTCCGGATATTTATACGGCCCTGGAAATAACCAGGCCAAAAGAGAAAATGCTTTATTATAAAAATAAAGTGGTCCTGGAAGTTCAGCAGTCCATAGGTGCAAACCAGGTAAGGGCAGTAGCAATGTCATCAACGGAAGGACTCGAGAGGGGAATGGAAGTTATTGATACCGGAAAACCTATTGAGGTTCCTGTTGGGACAGAAACGCTTGGCAGACTTTTTAATGTTCTCGGCGAACCAATTGATTTGATCGCAAAAGAAGTTAAAACAAAAATGAAAATGCCTATACACAGAGAGGCTCCTGATATTGCGGATATAGAGCCGACAACAGAGCTTTTTGAAACAGGGGTAAAAGTTATTGATTTACTATGTCCTTTCGTAAAAGGCGGTAAAATCGGTATGTTCGGCGGTGCCGGAGTTGGAAAAACTGTAATTATAATGGAGCTTATTCATAATATAGCTACCGAGCACGGTGGTTTTTCAGTTTTTTCAGGTGTTGGAGAAAGAACCAGGGAAGGAAACGATCTATGGCTTTCGATGAAGGAATCAGGCGTGCTTGATAAGACGGCTCTGGTTTTTGGTCAGATGAACGAACCGCCCGGAGCTAGGCTCAGGGTTGGGCTGTCAGGGCTAACGATGGCAGAATATTTCAGGGATTTTGAAGGCAAAGACCTGTTGCTTTTTATTGATAATATATTCAGATTTGTTCAGGCCGGACAGGAAGTTTCAACCCTTTTGGGAAGGATGCCCTCTGCAGTTGGCTATCAGCCCACATTGTCTACTGAAATGGGTGATTTGCAGGAAAGAATTACATCAACGAAAAAAGGGTCAATAACTTCAGTTCAGGCAATTTATGTACCTGCCGATGACCTGACGGACCCTGCCCCTGCAACTACATTTACGCACCTGGATTCCACTGTTGTACTTTCAAGACAAATATCCGATCGCGGCATTTATCCTGCAGTTGATCCGTTGGACTCTTCTTCACGAATCCTTGACCCTCAATTTGTCGGTGACGAACATTATATGGTGGCAAGGAGATTACAGGAAATACTTCAAAGAAACAAGGAACTCCAGGATATTATAGCAATTCTTGGTATTGATGAGCTGTCCGAGGAAGACAAGACCACGGTCCAAAGAGCAAGGAAGATTGAAAGATTTCTGTCACAACCATTTTTTGTTGCGACACAATTTACCGGAAGAGAAGGCAGGTATGTAAGAGTTGACGATACGGTTAAAGGATTTAAGGCAATATGCGAAGGGAAATATGACAGCCTGCCGGAGCAGGCATTTTACATGGCTGGAACAATTGAAGAAGTAGAAGAACGGGCAAAAAAGATGGGCTCATTATAACCATATAGTAAATTATTATAATAATTGATAACAAGTTAAAATAATCTAATCTCATGGAAGCTAAAGTCACAGAAGAAAAAAGTAAAATTAAAGTTACCATAGTAACCCCAGAAGAAAAGGTTTTTGATGGATGGGTCGATTTTATAAGTATTCCCGGACAAAGCGGCAGCCTGGGGGTTTACCCCAGACATATTCCTATTATTGTCCAGCTAAAAACCGGAATCGTGAAGTTAGTCGATACAAAGGAAACGATATACATAGGTGTATGCAGGGGCTTTTTTGAGTTCATAAATAATAAAGCCAATATTTTAACTGAACAAGCAATCAGGACAACCCAGGAAAATATTGCAAAAACATGTGAAATACTCAAGCAGAAGTATAATATCACACATGAGATTACGGAAGAAACCAGAAAAGTAATTCAGGCAATAGCTTCGTTAAAATCTTTAGAGAAATGATATAATAAAACTTATTATTTTACGATATCTATCATTTGAGATTATAAGATTAATCAACAATACATAATCTAATCTGCCTGCTTTGCTGCCTTGTTTATTTTTTGTTTCATTTGTTATAATATCTTTTACTCTAAATAACGGGATAAAATCAAGTTGGATAATAAAAAAACAGCAGTATTATGAAAAAATATATTATCAGGGGAGGCAAAACCCTTACAGGTAAAGTAAAAATTAGCGGCGCGAAGAACTCTGCACTTAAATTGATGGCTGCATCAATTCTTGCAAATTCAAAAGTCACTCTCCAAAACGTTCCTGATATCGAAGATGTTAATACAATGGCAGAAGTATTGAAAACTTTAAATGCTAAAGTTGTTTTTGAACCTCAAAAGAACAGTCTTGAAATAGATCCTCTGCCAATAAACAGCTTTGAAGCTCCCTATGAGCTTGTAAGGAAAATGCGTGCATCGGTGCTTGTTGCAGGACCATTGCTAAGTAAATTCGGCAGAGTTAAAATTGCGATTCCCGGTGGCTGCAATATTGGTGCAAGACAGATAGATCTGCATCTTAAGGGTTTTGAAAGTCTGGGAGCCAAAAATTTTGTTGAGCATGGTTATATAAATTGTGCTGTCAATGATGGCAAAATGGGTTCAACGGCAATTCTTAATTCAGATGAGGTTATCAATAATGGCAGCAGGCTAAAAGGTGCAATCATAAACCTGGATTTTCCTTCGAGAGGCGCAACTGAAAATTTGATGATGGCTGCATGTATGGCAGAAGGCAAAACAATTATAAACAATGCAGCACGTGAAACAGAAACAACGGACCTTGCTAACTTTCTTATTTCTATGGGAGCGCAGATAGATGGGGCCGGCACCGACTGCATAGAAATAAATGGTGTAAAAATACTCAAAGGAACGGAATATAGAATTATGCCTGATAGTATTGAGACAGGTACATTTATTATAGCAGCAAGCCTTTGCGGCGGTGAGGTATTAATAGAGGATGCTATCTGGAAAAATATTGAAATATTTTGCCTTAAATTAAAAGAAATCGGCATAGATATTAAATGCAGGAATGATAGTACCATAGTTGTAAAAAGACCCGCTAATACCTTAAACCCAGTTTATATCAGCACTCTGCCATATCCGGGTTTCCCGACGGATCTGCAGCCAATCATTGCAGTGCTTCTTTCAGTAATCCCAGGGGTTTCCATAATTACCGAAAATGTTTTTGAAAACAGATTCATGTATGTGGATGAATTAAACAGGATGGGTGCCAATATAAAAATAGATGGCCACCATGCAGTAATAAGAGGTGTCAAAAATTTATCGGGTGCCCCTGTTAAGGCTTTTGATCTCAGAGCAGGGGCAGCAATGGTTCTCGCAGGACTGGCGGCAGATGGTATAACAGAAGTTAGCGATATCCACCATATTCAGAGAGGGTATGAAAATTTTGAATCAAAGCTGGCAGGTTTGGGGGCCGATATCGGCCTGGTTACTTAAAATGTTTGTAAAAAAACATTTTCGGATTTAGCATGAAAAGGTTAAAAAATTATATTTTTTTAATTTTGTTTTTGTGAAAGCTTTAGGATAATGTCTATATTTAGAAGAGAAAAACAGAATACAGTTTCAGAATATGAATCTGAATCAAAAGCTTTAGACAGCAGTATCAAAACGGATATCAAAAAGAAAACTAAATTTGGCAAGCTGCCAAGATATGCAAGAGTTCTGATAATTATATTTTCAGTTATAATTATTTTTAGCGGCTCAGTTGCAGGATATTTTTTCTATTATGTCAATTCCACCAATAAAACTTTAAATTCTGCAACTTCTTCCGAGATCCAGAGCATACTGGCACCAATAAGTACGCCTCAGTCACCCGTGACCATCCTTATCCTGGGAAGAGATACGAGAGATAGTGAAAATGAGATGGGCAGGGCCGATACCATTATGGTTTTGCATTTAAACCCTAATGAAAAAAGAGCGGCCCTTTTATCAATTCCAAGAGATACTCTCGTTGATATTCCAGGCCATGGGAAAGATAAAATCAATGCTGCATATGCCTTTGGCGGTGAAGAACTGATGATAAAGACTGTGTCAAACTTTTTAAATGCAAGCATTAACCACTACATAACAATTGATTTTGATGGTTTTATCAAGTTGATAGATGAGTTGGGCGGCGTTGATATTGTTGTAGACAGACCCCTGATAGATCCTAAGAGTGGTGCAAGTTTTTCACCCGGGAATCACCATCTCACAGGTGAACAGGCACTGGCTTACACAAGAAGCAGGTCCACAGAGCTTGGAGATATTGGAAGAATCCAAAGGCAGCAATACATATTCAGGGAACTGTTCAATCAAAAATTAAACCTGAACACTATCTCCAAGATCCCATATTATTTTAACATATTGGTTAAAAATACTCATACTGACCTTGATCTCATGACGATCCTATCCTATGCAAGAGAAGCTATTTCCTTCAACTCTGAAAATATAAGTGTCGCTATTATTCCATCCCGTTCTGACTGGATTGATAATGGCACAAAGAGTGTTCAGATTCCTGATGAAAAAGAATCTAAGGCAATGTGGGAAAGGATAATATTGGGACAACCGACAAGTATGTATGGTCTTGAATATAGTAATGTCGAAAATATTCCTGAATCAATGGGTAAAAATGAGTTATATTTTGGTAAGTTAAAGATCAAAAACACCGGATCGGTTGACTGGAACAGAGGTGGGAAAAATCCATTTTACTTAAGCTATCACTGGCTTGATTTTGAAACAAAAAAAACTGTCGTATTAGACGGTGAAAGGACTTATATGCCTTATGACTCTGTAAAACCAGGTCAGGAAGCAGAGTTTGAAATAAAAATATTATCACCCCCGCAAGAGGGCAATTATATTTTACAAATCGATATGGTTCAGGAAGGTAAAACATGGTTTTCCTATCAGGGAGTTCCGCCTCTTGAAAAGTATGTTGCTGTAAATGTATTATACTCGGCACAATATAACGATAACGGAACAACTCCAAATGCGGTCCTGCCGGGTCAGAAGTTTGAAACTAAAGTCACAGTTACAAATACAGGTTACCTGTTGTGGAGTAATTCAGGCCAAAAAAGAGTTGACCTGGGAGTTCACTGGTATAACAGAGATACAAGAGAAGTTGTTACATATGATAGTGACAGCGGTGAACTGCCAAACAATATAGGTCACAATGAAAACGGAACCGTTAAAATGCTTATAACTGCTCCTGTTAAGCCAGGAAGATATGTGCTTGCTTATGACCTGGTTCATGAAACGGTAGCATGGTTTTCTCAAAAAGGTGTTATCCCGCTTGAAATAGATATAAACGTCGGTGTGACATTAGATAAGACAATCGCTAAAAAAACTTCGGTAATGATTTATAATGGCTGCGGCATCAAAGGTTCTGCTACCGATTTTCAGAATTATATCAAGAAATATGAATTTAAAGTAAAGGGTATTGCCAATGCCGAAAACTATAATTTTGAAAAAACAAAGATAATATATAAAAGCAGCAAAAAGCAAAATGCCGAGCAGCTTGCTCTGATCTTAAACAGCTATGAGATTGAACAATATAGCAGCAAATGGAGCAATTATTATTCAA
>JAMCQQ010000448.1:8434-8715 GCA_023379515.1 Actinomycetota bacterium | reverse complement strand
TCTTTATTATTGCCGGAAAACAAAGGAAAGCTGGTGCTATTCGCCGGGATAGATAAGGCAAGGTTCAAAAAAATAGTCAGGCCCGGAGATAAGCTTGAAATCGAAGTGGAAATCACAGATTTCAGGCGAAACATCGGGAAGGCCAGCGGAACCGCAAGAGTTGATGGCAATATTGCCTGCTACTCGGAAGCAATGTTTGCAATAAGTTAAGCTTATAAAAGTATGAACAGCCACAGCAGCATAAATAAAAATAAAAATAAATTTATCCTGATGTTTACAGG
>JAMCQQ010000448.1:7778-8424 GCA_023379515.1 Actinomycetota bacterium | reverse complement strand
CTTATCTATCCCGGCGAATAGCACCAGCTTTCCTTTGTTTTCCGGCAATAATAATAAAAATAAATTTATCCTGATGTTTCCCGGACAGGGATCACAGCATTAATTAATGGGAAGTGATTTTTTAAATACTCATAGCAAGTATTTGAAGTATTTTGAAATCTCAAGTGAAATAATTGGCAGGAACTTGCTGGATATCATAAATAATAAAGACGGCAGCGCAGGATTTCTTAGCCAGACACAATTCTGTCAGATATCAATCTACAGTCTAAGCTGCGCACTGAATGATTATCTTAAAGATAACCTTAATTTTGATAAGGATAACATTGGTGCAGTTATCGGACACAGCCTTGGTGATTATAGTGCACTTTACAGCAGCGGAGTTTTCAATTACAGTCAGGGCGCATCAATAGTTGTTTATAGAGGAAAAATGATGGGAAGCATTGGGAAAGAACTTCAAAACAAGACAGGCAACGAGATGGTAATGGCTGCAGTTCTTGGTGCAGAAATTTCTGCAGTTGAAAATGTCCTTGAAAAATATAAAAATTCAGTATTTTTGGCTAACTACAACGATTATTCACAAATAGTGATCAGTGGTATTAAAGAAGATATAATAAAAGCCAGTGAAGAATTGAAATCTGCCGCTGTA
>JAMCQQ010000448.1:0-7763 GCA_023379515.1 Actinomycetota bacterium | reverse complement strand
TTAATGAGTGAAGCTTCTAAAAAACTTGCTGAATATTTTGACGCTAATCACATAGTTTTTGGTAAACCCGAAATTGATTTTTTTTCTTCTACTGAAGTTGCATATATTAAGGAAAATGAAGTAAAAAGTACTCTTGTAAGACAGCTTATAAATCCTGTGCAATGGGTAGAAAGTATCGAGAACTTACTAAATTCCGGTTTTACCAAATTCATTGAAGTAGGACCCGGAAAAGTTCTTTCAGGACTTGTAAAGAGAATTGCTGCCAAGGCAGGGCAAGAAGAAGCAGTAATTTTTAATACTGACACCCTATATGATCTTGAAAACTTAAAAAACAACAAAAGCTAACTAAAAATCGGAAGGAAAATATATGAAACTTGAAAATAAAATATGTGTTATAACCGGAGGAGCTGCAGGTATTGGCAAAAAAATAAGTCAGTGCTTCCTGCAGGAAGGAGCAACTGTATATATTTTTGATATAAATCAGGTTCAGGGCGATAATACCATAAAGGATTTGTCTTCTATATATGGCAAAGAAAGAGTTTTTTATAAAAATGTTAATGTTGCTGATGAGTCTCAGGTTGAAAAAGCTCTTGATGAAATTGCCGCCATACATCAGTCCGTAGATGTTCTGGTAAATAATGCCGGGATAACAAGAGATAATCTGATTATGCGAATGAGCCTTGAGGACTGGAAAAAAGTAATAGACATTAATCTTACAGGTTCTTTTATTTGCTCAAAAAGCGTTATCAGGCATATGATCAAAAAAAGAAGCGGCAAAATTATAAATATATCTTCCATTGTGGGAATCAGGGGAAATGCCGGCCAGTGCAATTACTCTGCATCAAAAGCAGGGCTCATAGGCCTTACTAAATCTCTTGCCAGGGAGGTTGCAAGCAGAAGTATAATGGTAAACGCTATTGCACCAGGATATATTGAAACGGAAATGACAGAAAAACTTGATGAAAAAATAAAAGAAAAGCTTTTAACTTCAATTCCAGCCGGAAAGCTTGGCAGACCCGAAGATGTTGCAATGGCAGCATTGTTCCTGGCAAGCAAAGATTCTGATTATATGACAGGTACGGTATTAAACCTTGATGGCGGAATGGGTATATAGAAAGGATATTTTATTTTTAAGTATAAATAAGAAAACGAGGTATAAAAAAATATGGCGGAAAAAAGCGGGAGGAGAGTAGTAGTTACAGGAATGGGAGTTGTGACATCTGTGGGTACCGGAATCGACCAGTTCTGGAACAGTATAACTTCAGGAAAATCAGGTGTCAGCAGAATAGAAACTTTTGATGTTGAAAAAATTGCTTCGAAGATAGCAGCTCAAATAAAAGATTTTGATCCAATAAACTTCATGGATGCAAAAGCTGCAAAAAGAATGGATAGATTTGCACAATTTGCGGTGGCGGCTACAGTGATTGCACTTGAAGATTCCGGACTTAAAATAACCAGTGAAAATGAAAATGATGTTGGCGTGTATATCGGCAGTGGAGTCGGGGGACTGGCAACACTTGAAGCTCAACATAAAATTTTACTGGAACGGGGTGCTGACAGAGTAAGTCCATTCTTGATCCCGATGATGATATGCAACATGGCAGCAGCTCAGGCATCAATAATATCAGGGGCAAAGGGTCCGGTAAGTACAGTTACAACTGCATGTGCGGCAGGTTCAAATTCAATAGGAGATGCTTTCGAGATTATTAAAAGGGGAGCAGCAACGGTAATGATATCCGGTGGAAGCGAAGCTTCTATAACTCCTATTGGAATGGCAGGATTTTCAAGTATGAATGCGATGTCAAGAAGAAATGACGAGCCTCAAAGAGCATCCAGACCTTTTGACAGGGATAGGGATGGTTTTGTAATGGGAGAAGGAAGCGGTATTCTAATTCTTGAAGAACTCGATTATGCCCGAAAGCGAGGTGCCAGAATATATGGAGAAATTTTTGGTTATGGATTATCAGGAGAGGCATATCATATGACTGCACTCGAAGAATCAGGTAAAAATGTTGTAAGATGTATAAAAAATTGCCTAAAAGAAGGTAATATAGGTTTGGATCAAGTCGACTATCTTAATGCTCATGGAACATCTACTCCATTAAATGATATTGTAGAGAGTGTAGCCATAAGAAAATGTTTCGGAGAATATACAGATAAATTAAACGTCAGTTCAACAAAATCAATGCATGGACATTGCCTTGGAGCTGCAGGTGCAATTGAAGCAGTAGCAACCATCCTTGCTATAAAAAATGATATAATTCCACCTACAATAAATCTTGAAAACCAGGATGAAAAATGTGATTTGAATTATACTCCGAATGTAAGCATAGCCAAAAAGGTTAACATTGCACTTTCAAATTCTATGGGCTTTGGCGGACACAATGTAACACTGGGATTTAAAAAATATATAAGTTAAAAAATAAAATTATGGATAAAAAGCTTTCAGAAAAGTTAAAATGCAAGAACTGTAATCAAGAAATTGATCCGGATGAATTCCTGGTTAATTTGAATGTATGCCCTAACTGTGGTTATCATAGTTATATTGGTGCCAGGGAAAGGATACAAATTACTTGTGATGAAGGCAGCTTTAATGAGATAGCCAAGGATTTAAATTCGGTTGATTTTTTAAATTTTTATGATCTTAAGTCATACAGTTCGAGATTAAAGGAAGCAAGATTGAAGTCAGGATTAAACGAAGCTCTTGTTGTGGGTGATGCAAAAATAAATGGTTTTAAGACATCACTGGGAATAATGGATTTCAATTTCATGGGTGGGAGCATGGGAAGCGTAGTTGGCGAAAAGATTAAAATTATTGCTAATTACAGTATTGCCAATAAGCTGCCTTTGATTATATTTTGTGCTTCGGGTGGAGCAAGGATGCAGGAAGGAATAATGTCACTGATGCAGATGGCAAAAACAGTCTCATGCATAAATAGGATAAGGGAAAATAAAATACCATATATTTGTTTAATTACAAATCCTACCACAGGCGGTGTAAGTGCAAGTTTTGCAACAGTTGCAGATATAATAATTTCTGAACCAGGAACACTTTTTTGTTTTGCAGGACCCCGGGTTGTTGAACAGACAATAAAAAAACCTATACCATCTGATTTTGGAAGCGCTGAAAGAAATTTAAGAAACGGGCAATTGGACATGATTGTTGAAAGAAAAGATATAAAGGATATTCTGGCCCGATTATTAAAATTATTTAGAAATTAAACCTTAGGTTATTAATTTAAGGCTGGTGTAAAAATGGATTTAAACGAAATAAAGGAAATTCCAAAAAATTATTTCAAAGAAACATTGAGATCATTTTTTAAACTGGAGAAATTGAAAAGGATATCACATTTTAGCGGTGTTCATTTTAACGATGCAGAAAAAGAGCTTGCAGAAAAAATTGAAAACTACAAAAGAGTTGAGAAAGAAGCGATCAAAACATGGAAAATTGTTGAACTATCAAGGGATGAAACCAGGCCGCATACACCCGACTATATAAGTAATATTTTTGAAGATTTTATCGAGCTTTCAGGTGACAGACAAACTGCAGAGGATAAATCTATAACTGCAGGGCTGGGAAAAATAAATGGCACAACAGTTGCAGTTATTGGACATAATAAAGGAAAAGATATAAAAGAAAGAGTAGAATTTAATTTTGGAATGAGCATGCCGCAGGGATATAGAAAATCACAGAGGGTTATGCAGCTTGCAGATAGGTTTGGTTTTCCAATAATTACTTTAGTTGACACTCCAGGGGCATATGCAGCACTCGAGGCTGAAGATTCCGGACAAGCAAGTGCCATAGCTAAAAGTTTATTAACTATGTTTGAGCTCGAAGTACCAATAATCGCGGTGTTGATTGGTGAGGGAGGCAGCGGAGGAGCACTTGCACTTGCCATAGGTAATTATGTCATGATGCTTGAAAATTCAACTTATTCAGTAATTTCACCTGAAGGCTGTGCGGCAATTCTCTGGAAAGACACGAGTGGTTCAAAACTTGCAGCACGGGCATTAAAATTAACTTCAAAAAGTTTACTGCGAATGGGAGTAATTGACAGAATAATATTTGAACCATTAGGTGGTGCACATACTGATCCTGCAAGAATGGTAAGAATCTTAAAAAGATATTTGGTTCTTGCCCTTGATAAATTTAAAAATATTGATGGCAAAAAATTAAAGGAACAAAGAGCACAAAAATTTGAAACTTTGGGATTTTTAGCAGAACCATCGCAAGATTTATTTTCCGGCAAATAAAATCATTGCCCCACCCGGCTGTAAGGTAGTACCTGGTTGGGGATCCTGTTCAAGGATAGTATCTTTCTGAACAGAATAATCAGTTTGGATATAACTAATTTCAAATATGATCCCTTTTTCATTTAATAAATTCACTGCATTTGTAAGACTCATACCAATTAGGTCTGGTGTTGGAATAAATTCAAGGTTTGTTGCAATTATTAACTCTACAATACTATTTTCTTCAACCTGAGAACCAGGCGGTGGATTTAATGCAATTATAGTACCCGGGGGGCTTGCTGCATCAGTCATCTTGGTAGTACTTAGTTTGAGGCCAAGCATTTCAATCTGTGCCTTTGCATACAGAAAATCAGAACCTATCAAATTGGGAATAGTTAAAATTTTGTTGCCCATGCTAACTGTAAGGTTAATTATAGAATTTTTATCTATTTCTTCATTATAACTGGGATTTTGATTAATAATTGTATCCTTTACAAAGTCAGAACTGTTTTCCTCAGAAATACTACCTGCCTTTAATCCCAAGTCCTCAATAGTTTTAATTGCATCTTGTTTGGTCAAACCAATAAGATTAGGAACTTTAACCAATACTGTTTCAAGCCCTTTGCTTAGAACAACATTCACACTGCTGTCTTTTGGTATCTTATTGCCTGGCTGAGGGTCCTGGCTGATGATATAGTTTTGGCTTATATTTGAATTGAATTCAGAACTTTTTATAACTAACTTTAAACCATAGGTTGAAAGTATTTCTTTTGCCTCATTTACATTTATTCTTTCTATGGGAGGAACAATCATAAAACCAATTTCTGTTTTTATATTTTTATATCTTGAATTAATACTCAAAAATAATGTTAAAAATACTACAAAAAGAACCATAAAAAAAATATTCAGGCAAAGAAATGTCCATAAAACTTTTGCCCTTCTTGATTTTGAATAAGTTAGTGCCCACTCTTTTATATGATTCTCATCAGAGTTTCTTTTTTCTATTATCAGTGGCTTTTTGTCGAGAAAATTTTGAAGATCTTTTTTCAAAGAAGTTATGGAAGGATACCTATATGAAGGATTTTTCTCCAGGCATTTCATTATTATCTTTTCCAGTTTTTCAGGTACGTTAAATATTATTTTTGAGGGCAAAGTAGGCTGCTCACTTATGTGCCTGAGACTTATATCTATGGAATTACTTCCTCTAAAAGGAAGATCTGCCGTCAGCATTTCGTACATGACAATACCCAAGGAGTAAATATCCGTTCGAAAATCAAGAACTTTACCCTGGGCCTGCTCGGGTGAGACATAATGAGCGGTTCCCACAATATTCATAGTTTTTGTTATATCGGCTATAGTCGATTTTGCAATTCCAAAATCTGCAACTTTTACCATACCTTCGGCAGTTATCAATATATTCTGAGGCTTTATATCTCTATGGATAAGGTTATTATTGTGAGCTACTTCAAGTGCATTGCATATTTGCATTGAATAATTTACTATTGTCTCAGGATTTAAGGCACCTTTTTTTTCTATAGTCTCCTTTAAGCTTTTACCCTGTATGTATTCCATTGCTATAAAATATAATCCTTCAAATTCTCCCCAATCATATACCATTACGATATTAGGATTATTTAATTTCGACAGAATTTGAGCCTCACTTTTAAACCTGTTTACGAAATTCTTACTGTTTGCATAATTTTCATGAAGGATTTTTAACGCAACCTTTCTTTCCAGCTTAGAATCATAACCAAGATAGACATCTGCCATCCCCCCCGATGCAATTTTTTCAATAATCTTATATCTGTTTGCAATCAGGGTATCTGTGAGCCTGCTATCTAAAATGTTCCTGTCCTGTTTGTCTAAATTATTTTGTGTCATTTTTTTAATAGGTTCCTGTAACTAAAAATTAATGTAGTTTTAAATCTTTATTGAAATAACTGTTATATTATCGAGTCCGCCCCTATTTTTTGCCCAGTAAATCAATTTTTTTGTAATTTCTTCCGGATTTTTGAATTGCTTTATAATTTTAAAAATAAAAGTGTCCCTTAACATTGAATTAAGCCCATCAGAGCAGAGAAGAATAATATCTTTTTTTTCCAGATCAAGAGAGATATAATCAGGTATTAATTCATTCTCACTGCCTAAAGCATTTGTAAGATAATTCTTTTGAGGATGATTGAATGCATCTTCGTACGTAATTAAACCTTTTCTGAAAAGTTCGCCTACAATTGTATGGTCTGAAGTTAATAATTTGAGTTGCCTGCTGTTTTTTAGGTAAAGTCTGCTATCTCCAACATGTATAATATGTGCTTTATTGTCTTCGATATAGCACCCTGTAAAAGTGGTCCCCATGCCGTAATAATTTTCTTTCTCTTTTGAAAGTTTAATTATCTCATTGTTGGAAAAATTTATACTTTTAATCATAGCTTCCCGGATATTTTGGGTATTATTTTTGGGGACGCTTTGAAAATGTTTCACAAAATTTTCCACTGCGGTTCTGCTGGCAATTTCTCCGGCTTTATGGCCACCCATTCCATCTGCAACTATGAATAAATTATCATTACAAAAATAAAAATCTTCGTTTTTGTCACGATAATTTCCAATATCGGTTGCGGCAAAGTATTCCATGGGACTAATTATATGTTATAAGTGAGCATTAATAAAATAGTTTAATTTAAAGCATTTTAAAAAACAAACTGGACCAATGACCAGTTTAAAAGCCCTACCTTTATATCTAAAAAACTAGACTAAATGCTGTTAATGTATTCTGTGTTTGAATCTATAATCTATATAATAACATTTTAAGCCAATAGGTTTTTATAAATATCTTATTTAGACTTCTCGCATAGGTGCTTTTTTGGGAGGAAATAAATAAAGTTTATAACTATTATTTAGGAGAAATCAATAAAAAAAATAATATGTGGATTTAAAACAAATGGAACATAAGAGAAAGGTATCTAAATGTTAAAAGAAAAAACCAAGGCTCCCGATTTTGAGTTAATGGACCAAAATAATAAATTGCATACTTTAGCTGACTATAAAGGAAAGTGGGTAATAGTCTATTTTTATCCCAGGGATAATAGCCCTGGCTGCACAACCGAAGCAAAAAATTTTAGGGATAATATTGAAAAATTTGAAAAGCTTAATGCAAAAGTTATAGGGATAAGTCCGGACTCACCAATAAGTCATAAAAGATTTGCAGATAAATATAATCTTCCCATTATTCTTCTTTCAGATCCGGAAAAAGAGGTTATAAAGAAATATTATGCCGGCGGAATCATTACCAAGAGAGTTTCATATCTTATCAATCCCGAGGGAATAGTTGAAAAAGTCTATCCAACAGTAAATCCTGCGAGACACGCGGAAGATATTATAAATGATTTAGAGAATTTGAATATTAAGTAATTAATCAAATTTGTAAAGTACTGTTTTTTAATATTATAATACTAAGGGGTTTTTATCGTTAAGAATTTTATTATGGAGAAATATTATTGATATTTTTTATTATAATAATCTAATAATAACAA
>JAMCQQ010000447.1 GCA_023379515.1 Actinomycetota bacterium | reverse complement strand
CGCATATTTGTCGCCAAGACTATCTATAACACCTTTTATTGCAGCACTTATTAATTCGTTTTTTGTTTTTATGTTAATAGCATTTGATAATACAAGGTTAATAGTGTCTTCTATTGACTTTATACTTAAAATATCCTCTGAGTTATTCCTGGTTTCACTGCTATTTGTTTCGGCATTTTTATTTAATCCGGATTGGAAAATACTAGCTTTCAAGGAAATAAAATTAAAACCAAGCAGAAACCCGCCCGCAAATATGACCACAATGGTGACTAGTGCAATTATTATTTTTAATACTGATTTTTTTCCCATAGTCTTTTCATCCCAATCCCGAATATCCGATAATCAAAATTATAATATTAATAAATACGATCAAAAATGCATTATTGCAGAAATCCCAAAGGATTTTGAGCTGCACCATTAATCCTGACTTCAAAATGAAGGTGTGGCCCGGTTGCCCTTCCTGTAGCCCCCACAAGTCCAATAACCTCACCTCTTGAAACATTTTGCCCGACAACAACTAAAATTCTGGAAAGGTGTGCGTACCACGTAGCGAAACCACCACCATGGTAGATTACAACCGAATATCCATACCCGCCGTCATACCCTGCCTTGATAATCTGGCCGCCGTCTGCTGCTTTTACAAGAGCTCCGTTAGGTGCTACCAGGTCAATACCTGCATGCATTCTCATCGTGCCTAAGATCGGATGCCTTCTCATGCCAAATCCTGATTTTAGGAAACCTGCTACCGGCCACATAAACTTATCACCAGGAGCATTACCATATTTATAGCTTTCGAGTATCCGGGTAATTTCAGCTTCCCTGATCTCCAGATCCTTCTGCATATAAATAAGAGCATTTTTATTTGCCCTGGTGTTTGAAAGAAGGTTTGATTTTTCATTATAAATACCTTCAACTTCTACCTGTTTTTTCTCTGCCTGAGAGACAAGCTTTGCAACTTCTGTTTGCCTGTCTCTTTGCTTTTCTCTTAAATCAAGTATAGCTTTTTTAATTGTCAGGTTTGAAGTACGCTTATCTTTGATTTCCTTTATTATCTCGGCATCTTGCTGAGCAATTAAATTCATAAGCTTTAGCTTTGAAATAAATTCAACAAAATCTTCAGCTTTCAACAATATTTCCAGTATATTGCCGCCCCTGTTTTTATAAATTGAAGCAATCCTTCTGTTGAGAATAGCAACTTTTCCATCAAGTTCGGCTTCTATTTTATTAAGCTCCTGCTCTTTCAAAACAAGCTCTATTGTTGTCTTGTCAATATCGCTTTTAGCTTCAGCAAGCTTGTTGTTTAGATCGTTAAGCTGTGAGAGTGACGAGAGCAGTTGTGTTTCCACTTCATTTACCTGCTTTAAATAAGTCTGTTCCTGCTTTTTAACTTCTTCAATCTTCTTATTTGCTTCCTCTCTTTCCTTCTTTATCTGCTCTAATTCTTCCTCAAGTGTCTGGGCATAAACATTGGACCGCGGAACAATTACAACCGAACTTGTCATGATTATGAACATCAATAAAAATATCAGGGCTCTGGCAGTTTTATTTTTATTTATTTTTTTTAGCATCTGATAATTTGCATTAACTTTTTTCAATCAATAAAATACTATTAATTCCTTTAGCTTGGATCTCCGGTATGAAGGATCTCCGTTGTGAAGTAATAATTCTTAAGAACCTAAAAAATAGAATACATATAAAAATTTTATTAAACACCTATATATCTTTTCAGCGCAAAACCGCTGCTAAAAATTCCGATCAGCCCGCCCAATATAATTAAACCTGCATAAACATAAAGGATAATATTGTTATTGCCGAGTATTGCAAGGTCCTTTATATGCATTGTGTCAACTATTGCCTTCTCACCCCTTATTAACAAGTAATTTGACAGGAAATATAACAGTACAACCGAAATTATGCTTCCGATAAAGCCTTCAAAAAAGCCTTCGAATAAAAACGGCAATCTTACAAACCAGTTCGTTGCTCCGACAAGTTTCATAACTTCAATTTCCTTTCGCCTTGCATGGACAGAGAGCCTTATCGTATTAAAAATCAGTACTATTGCAGCAAGCAGCAGCACGACGACAATCAGAAATGCAATAGTGCCTACAATTGCAGTTATGGAAAATAACTTCTGGACATAATTCTGCCCATAGATAACTTCATCTACACCTTCTATATAGTTGCCATTTTTATCCATAAACCTAAGGGCCACCTGCTCCACTTTCTCGGGACTTTTAAGCTCCAGCTCAAAAGAGGCCGGAAGAGGATTACCTTGTATCTCCTTTAATATTTCACTTCCTTCATTTTCTTTTTTAAATTTTTCTAAAGCCTGATCCTTTGATACAAAATTAACCTGGCTTATTTCGTCCCAACCCTTTATCTCATTCTCAAGGTAAGTTTTAAGCTCATCCGAAATATTATCTTTAAGATAAACTGCAATTTCTACCTGACTTTTGATTGAACCCAGAACACCCTGGACATCAAAAACAATAATAATGAAAAATCCTACGATAAACAGCGTTATTGCAACAGTGGTAATTGCAGTAAAAAAAATTAAAAAATTTTTCCTGAAGCTGGAAAAGGTTTCTCCAAAAAAATATTTAGGTCTAAAAATCAACTCCCGTAAACTCCTCTCTTCTGATCTCTTATGATTTCCCCCTCTTCTAATTCTATAACTCTTCGCCTCATGGAGTTCACAATACTTTTATCATGTGATGCCATAGCTACTGTTGTTCCTATTAGATTAATTCTTGAAAGCAGCTTCATTATGCCATCAGAAGTTGCCGGATCAAGATTACCTGTTGGCTCGTCTGCAAGAAGTATTGGCGGCCTGTTCACAAAAGCTCTTGCAATTGATATCCTCTGCTGCTCTCCTGCAGAAAGCTGGTGGGGATAAGAACTTACCTTATTTGCAAGCCCTACAAGCTTTAAAACCTGAGGAACCTGCGCTTTTATAGCGTAAGCCGGTTTGCCGATAACTTCAAGAGCAAATGCCACATTTTCAAAGATAGTTTTATTGGGAAGCAATTTAAAATCCTGAAAAACATAGCCTATATTTCTTCTCAGTTGGGGAACTCTTGAAGTCTTGAGATTACAAATATTTCTGCCTGCAACAAAAATGCTGCCGGTAGTTACAGGAATCTCTCTTATTAAAAGTTTTATAAGAGTAGATTTTCCTGATCCACTTGGCCCTACAAGAAATACGAATTCACCTTTTTTAATAACTAAATTTACATTTTTTAATGCAATGGTGCCGTCTTCGTATACCTTCGTTACATTTTTAAATTCGATCATATTCATATTATTTAAAGAGTTTACCTTTTGAGTAAATTTTTTTCAAGGAAACCTCGAATAAATATATCAATCTCTCCATTTAATACTGAATCAACATCTCCTACTTCAATGCCTGTGCGGTGATCCTTTACAAGCTGGTATGGCTGAAGCACATAGCTTCTGATTTGGTTTCCCCATCCTATATCTTTTTTCTCGCCTCTTACTCTGTTAATTTCTTCCTCTTTCTTTTTGATCTCTAGCTCATAAAGCTTTGATTTAAGAATAATCATCGCAGTTTGTCTGTTTAAAATCTGGGATCTTTCATCCTGGCATGAAACTACAGTGTTTGTTGGCAAATGTGTGATCCTGACAGCAGAATCAGTTACATTTACATGCTGGCCGCCTGCGCTGCTTGACCGGAAAGTATCAATCCTCAAATCTTCCTTGTTTATCTCTATATCGATATCCTGTTCAAAAAGAGGGATAACATCAACGGAAGCAAAGGATGTATGTCTTCTTTTTGATGAGTCAAAAGGAGAAATTCTTACAAGCCTGTGAATACCCTTCTCACTTTTTAACAGTCCGTAAGCGTTTTTTCCTTTTATGGTCAGGGTCACACTTTTTATTCCTGCTTCTTCCCCCGGAAGGTAATCTATAATTCTGTATTTGAAGCGCTTTTTATCCAGCCATTTTTTGTACATTCGCAGCAGCATTTCTACCCAATCATGAGATTCTGTGCCCCCGGCTCCGGGATGAAGAGTTATTACCGCAGGAATAAAAAGTGTGACCTGCAGA
>JAMCQQ010000446.1 GCA_023379515.1 Actinomycetota bacterium | reverse complement strand
CGTAGAGTGTATCCATGTAGCTTTCTGCTCACCTTTTACAACTAATACATCATTGTCTCCAGGTGTAATTAACACCTCATTACCAGGAGCAGCCCTGTTTATACCATATTGGCCCTCAAATCTACCCGCTTGTTCCCTTGCCTGCTGATCCACTGGTCTATCACCAGTTGTGTTGCCCTGCATCCAGTGTCCATTATCATCTTTCCATCTTACGTCATATAATCCGAAAGGATCCCAGAAATTCACAGGATTATTTTTTACATAAGTAAATAGGTTCAATCCGCCTTTAAACCCAATCGGATCCTGTGTTATAAACCTACCCACCTGTGCATTATAGTAGCGGTTGCGGAGGTAATAAAGATTTGTGGAAGAATCTGACTGCTGGCCGGTGTAGCGGTAGGGATTGTATGTGTTATTTGGCGGAGGATTTAGAAGCGTCACAGGATTGCCCCACGCATCATATTGATACTGATCCGTTATTGTTCCAGCAGCATCAGTAAGACCCATTATGCTTCCCTGACCATCTCCGTGAGAATAATGATAAACAGGAATACCTCCTTGCCCGAGTTGCACTAAACCAAGAGGACCTTCCATTGAAAGAAGAAAGAGAAAAAAGAATAAATTCCTGAAAAGAGAATTTGGGATAATGCTGTGGCAGAATATAAGGAAGCTATTAAGATTGATGCTGATTATGCCCCAGCGCATGTTTACCTTGGGCGGGTTTGTCGGGAGGACGAGGCGGTAAAAGAATATAAAAAAGCCATTGAATTAGATCCTGATAATTATATTGCACACTATTATCTTGGCGGGATTTACCATATTAAAAATATGATAAATGAAGCTATAAGTGAATATAAAAAAGTTATAAGTATAAATCCAAATTTTAGTTTGGTACATTGGAGTCTTGGATTAACCTATTGGGATAGGGGAAAAGGCGATATAAACAAGGCTATAAATGAATTTAAACTAGCCCTGAAAATAGATCCTCAGTATAGTGAGTATCATCTTGAGCTAGCCTGTGCTTATTCTAAAAAAGGCATGTTAGATGAAGCTATAGTTGAATTCAATGAAATTTTAAAAATAGAACCTGATTCTGAAAGCGATAAGAGAATAATTGACAGGTACAAAGTAGCAATTGCTCATAATAATATTGGGGAAAGTTTCATGAAAAAAGGCATGATAAATGAAGCTATAAGTGAATATAAAAAAGCTATTAAGAGTTTACCAGTCGAACGATATTTTAAGGCACTTTACAACCTGGGAATTGCTTATTTTAAGAAAGGCATGTTAGATGAAGCAATAGCTGAGTTTAAGGAAGCCCTTAAGCTTAAGCCAGAAGAGACCGAGGCACATTATAACATAGCAAAAGCTTACTATCTAAAAAAGGAATATAATTTAGCTATTGAGCATTATGACAAAGCAATTCAACTGGGGCTTAAACCGGATCCAAAATTTTCGAAAACCCTTGAGCTATATCGAACATTGCCCCTCCGGTAATTATGAAAAGTTTTTAAACAGGGGAGAAAAATTTTATGAAAAATTTTTTGTTATTAATTGCGTATCCTATTTTGATAGGACTTCTTGCAATTTTTATTAGTCCTACAGCACTTTTTACTTCATTCATTCTTCTGGCCGTTTCTCTTCTATTCTACGGAATAATTCTCATTAAAGTTATAAACTTTCCTGTAAAGAGGGCTGTTTTTTTAGTTTCTCTTGTCTTCCTTTCTGCTCTTTGTTTTTTACCTTTTATAAATGATTCTGAACCTGGCTGGTATTTAAATTTGTGGCGGAGGGAAAATTTTATTATTGTGGATAGTTTAATGGAACTTATAAGTCTTTTATTGATTATTCCTTATTTTCTGGTTTTGGAGGTTTGTAAGAAAGAAGGCATTGTTACGGGAATTTCTGTCCTATTAATGTCTCTGGTATTGTCTATGCCCTTTAACATAGTACACTTAAACCAGGAAATTTCAGGAGGTTTTAAAGAGTATAGTATGGCCGGCTATGGTTGGGCGTTTTATTGGCCATATTTTGACCTTGCTGTATTTGGAATTATAATAACTTTGCTGAGCAAAAAAATAGACCAAATAAAAGAAAAAAGTAATGAAATTTCAAAGAAAAGCTTTTTAGCATTGTTTATATATCCTATTTTAGTAGGGTTTCTTGCAATTTTTATTGATCCTAAAACACTTTTTACCAGATATTTTCTTCTATCAATTTTTCTTATATTTTATGGAGTAATTCTTTTTAAGGTTGCAAACCTCCCCGTAAAGAAGACTATTATTTTGATTTTAATTGTCTTATTTTCTGCTCTTTGTTTTGTGTTTTTAATAATTGATCCAAAACCTCCTTGGTATTCCTGGTATCTTAATAAGTGGGGAGAGGTTTATCATATTCAGTGTCCAAGTTTTTTAAGATCCATTAAACTATCCACAATAATAAAATTTTCCCCTCCGGTAATTATGAAAAGTTTTTAAACAGGGGAGAAAAATTTTATGAAAAATTTTTTGTTATTAATTGCGTATCCTATTTTGATAGGACTTC
>JAMCQQ010000445.1:4355-9128 GCA_023379515.1 Actinomycetota bacterium | reverse complement strand
TATAAACTGGCAAAAGAAAATATAAATATTGAAATGATAAGCACATCACCAATCAGAATATCTTGCATTATAAGAAAAGATAAGGTAAAAGCAGCAGTAAAAGCATTGCATAGTGGTTTCGGACTTGATAAGGAAAGATGATTATAAGTTTTAATTATTTAGCGGAGGGTATAAGTATATAAGTGAAAGAATACAATGTTGCGATAGTAGGTGCAACCGGAGCCGTTGGACAGGTTTTTTTATCAATTCTTGAAGAAAGAAATTTTCCGATAAAGAATCTTACAGCGCTTGCCTCATCCCGTTCTGCAGGAAGAAGGATTAAATTTGGAAATGAAGAAATTGAAATAAAAGAATTGACCAATAAATCCTTTAAAAATGTAGAAATTGCCCTTTTTTCAGCGGGTGCTTCAAGATCAAAGGAATTCGCAAAGAATGCTGTTGAAAATGGGGCAGTAGTTATAGATAACAGCAGTGCTTTCAGGATGGATGAAACTGTTCCACTTGTAGTTCCCGAAGTCAACGAGGAAGATATATTCAACCATACAGGTATTATTGCTAACCCAAATTGTTCTACCATTATTATGGTAGTGGCGCTAAAGCCAATTTATGATTTATCGCCAGTTAAAAGAATAATCGTATCGACTTATCAGGCTGTCTCCGGTGCAGGTGCAAAAGCTATTATTGAACTTGAGGAGCAATCAAGGAAAATAATAAGTCAAAAAAATGATGAAATTAAATGTAATGTTTTCCCGGTACAGATAGCATTTAATGTCATTCCTCATATAGGTGAATTTCTTGATAATGGATATACGACGGAAGAAATGAAAATGCTTGATGAAACCAGAAAAATATTTAAGGATTATTCTATAAATGTATCAGCAACTACAGTAAGAGTTCCGGTTTTTACATCACATTCTGAGTCACTAAATGTTGAAACAAAAAGTAAGATTACAATAGAGCAGGTAAGGAAAGCATTGGAAAATGCACCTGGGGTTACATTAAAAGATGATTTTAAAAACTGCATATACCCGACTCCTCTGGATTCTTCTAAAAAGGATAATATTTTTATTGGAAGAATCAGAGAAGACACTTCGGCTGAAAATGGTATAAATATGTGGATAGTTGGTGATCAACTCAGAAAAGGCGCTGCACTTAATGCTATCCAGATAGCTGAAGCATTGATAAGAAAATGAATGATTTTGCTAATAATAGTTAAGCATACTGCTAAATATATTAACATCTAAGAAATAATATTTAATATAGGATAAGTTTTGACAGCAATAATAGAAGTTAATAGCTTAACAAAAAATTATGGAAATGTTAAAGCAGTAAATGGCATAGATTTTTATGTTAAAGAGAGTGAACTGTTTGCATTTTTAGGCCCCAATGGTGCAGGAAAAACCACTACCATTGATATTATATGTACGCTTCTTAAACCGGACAGAGGCACAGTGATAGTAAATGGTTATAAACTTGGCAAACAGGATGATAAAATTCGCAAAAGCATTGGTGTTGTATTCCAGGACAATATTCTGGATATTTTATTGACAGTTAAAGAAAATCTTTATACAAGGGGCAGTTTTTATGGAATGAGAAGCAGAGAGCTGTCAGTTGCGGTTGAAAAAGCCTCAAAGGCAGCTGATGTTACAAGTTTTGCCAATCGTCCTTACGGTAAGCTTTCCGGTGGACAGAGGCGCAGAGCAGACATTGCCAGAGCATTGGTACATACGCCCAAAGTTCTTTTTTTAGATGAACCTACAACCGGCCTGGACCCCCAAACAAGAAAAAGCGTATGGGATACTATACGAAATCTTCAAAGAGGTACAGGGATGACAGTATTCCTTACCACTCATTACATGGAAGAAGCAGCTAATGCTGACTATGTGGCAGTTATTGACAAAGGATTGATTTCAGCAAACGGTACTCCTGCTAACCTCCGGTCAAAATACAGCACAGACTCGTTGCGCTTATTTCCCAAAGATAATGGCAAACTTGCAGTTTTCCTGGATGCACAAAACATTAAATATATCATTTCAGGCGGTTCTTTTATTGTGCATGTTCCAAATACACTCGGCTCACTCCCTATTATAAACAAGGTTGAAAACCTTATATCAGGTTTTGAAGTTCTCAGCGGCAGCATGGATGATGCTTTTATCAATATAACTGGTAATACTATGAGAGAAGATAGCCAATAAAATGAATATACTGATTAATTTAGTTAAACGTAATCTTAAACTCTATTTTCGCGACCGCACATCGGTGTTTTTTTCACTGCTTGCTGTTTTTATAATAATTATGCTCTATGTGCTTTTTCTTGGAAACATGATGGTCGGCAACCTAAAGGAAATGCTTGGCAACAATGCAAGATTTGCAATTGATAGTTGGGTTATGGCTGGTCTTCTGTCTGTTACTTCAATAACTACTACAATGGGTGCTTTTGGCACGCTCGTTGAGGATAAGACAAAAAAAATCATAAAAGATTTTTCTTCGGCACCGCTTAAACGCTCCACGCTCGCCGGAGGATATATAGTCGGCTCTTTTATAATTGGTCTAATTATGAGTATCGTAACTTTAATAATAGCTGAAGTTTACATAATAGCTAACGGTGGAAAATTGATTGGTTTGTTATTACTGGCAGAGTTGCTTGGAATAATGCTGCTGTCAGTTTTTGCAAGTTCAGCCATGGTATTCTTTATAGCATCATTTTTCAAAACTAACAGTGCTTTTGGAACTGCAAGCACAATAATTGGTACGCTCATTGGATTTTTAACAGGAATTTATATTCCCATAGGTTCGCTGCCATCTGGTGTGCAAACTATAATAAAGATTTTCCCAACAAGTCATGCAGCAGTATTGTTCCGGCAGATTATGATGAGAGCACCAATGTCTGCAGCTTTTAAAAATGCACCGGTTCAGGCAGCTACAAGCTTCAAACAGGCCATGGGTGTTGTTTTTTATGTAGGAAACAAGGAGCTGTCTCCGCTTATAAATATACTGGTTTTAGTTGCAACGGGAATTATATTTTACACATAATGAGCGTACCAATTATTGTGCTTGCAGTAATAAGAATTTCAGTTAAGAAAAAGGATTGATAATAATTTATAAATTTTCTTTTTTCAATTTTTTTTTGAAATCTTTGATTTTTTTGATTCTTTCAATCAATTCCTTTTCAAAACCACGACCGGCAGGGGAATAGTAGGTTCTGTCCTTGAGTTTATCCGGAAGATATGTCTGGTAAACTACAGCATCTTCAAAATTATGGGGATAAAGGTAACCTTTTGAATAACCAATTTCTTTCATAAGTTTTGTAGGAGCATTTCTTATGTGGAAAGGAACTGGCAGGGACTGATGTTGTTTTATATCATTTTCCACATTATTAAATGTTAAATAAAGTGCATTGCTCTTCGGAGCCAGCGCAAGATAAATTGCTGCTTCTATAATTGCAAGGTAGCCTTCCGGAGGACCTATAAAATCAAAAGCATTTTTTGCAGCTATTGTTATGCTTAAAGCATTGGGGTCTGCAAGCCCTATATCTTCAGAAGCAAACCTCACCATTCTGCGAACAATGTACAACGGATCTTCGCCACCTTCAATCATTCTTATTGTCCAGTAAACTGCTGCGTCGGGATCGCTTCCTCTCAAGCTTTTATGAAGAGCTGAAATCAAATTAAAATGCTCCTCACCGTTCTTGTCATAAATCAGAGCTTTTTTACCAATAATATTTTCTACAAGAGGTATATCTATTTTAATAATTTCGTCTTCATATTTTTGCAATAAAGAGCTTACTGCAAGTTCTAAAATATTATAAGCAACTCTGACATCACCATCACAGAATCTGCTTATGAATTGTAATGTTTCTTCTTCGATATCAATATTGTAATTGCCTAAACCCTTTTCTTTATCTAAAACAGCTTTCTTTAACAGTAAGTTTATTTCTTCCGGTGACAGTTTATTCAGTACGAATACCTTGCATCTTGAAAGCAGTGCAGAAATCACTTCAAAAGACGGATTTTCAGTTGTAGCGCCAATCAGGATTATAGTTCCATCTTCCACATAAGGGAGAAATGCATCTTGTTGGGCTTTATTAAAACGATGAATCTCATCAATAAAAAGGATGGTTCTTCTACTATGTGTTTTTTTTTCATACTGTGCAATTTCCATAACATCTTTAATCTGCTTTATGCCTGAAGTCACAGCGGAAAAAGATATAAATCTGCTTTTTGTTTTTTTTGCTATAATTTTTGCAAGAGTTGTTTTACCGCATCCCGGCGGACCCCAGAGAATCATGGAAAACAGCTTATCGCCATCAATTATTCTTTTTAAAATCTTATCTTGCCCGACAAGATGCTGCTGACCAATAAAATCATCGAGTTCCTGTGGACGCATTCTATCTGCGAGGGGAGATTTTGATGGAGCGCCCAGGATATGATTATCATTACTGTCAAATTTATCAAATAATGTCATTTTTAAATTATTGTAAGAATTTTACGTAAATATTTCTTGTTCTGGGACCATCAAATTCACAAAAATAAACTCCTTGCCATGTCCCAAGCAAAAGCTTACCATCTTCAATCATTAAGTTCAAAGTTTGACCGAAAATACTTGATTTTATGTGTGCGTCCGAGTTGCCTTCAATATGGGTGTATCTGTCACCGACCGGAACAAGCTTGTTAATTTTATTTGGTCAGCAGCATCTTGTCGGGCAAGATAAGATTTTAAAAAGAATAATTGATGGCGATAAGCTGTTTTCCATGATTCTCTGGGGTCCGCCGG
>JAMCQQ010000445.1:0-4345 GCA_023379515.1 Actinomycetota bacterium | reverse complement strand
TATAATCCTGATTGGCGCTACAACTGAAAATCCGTCTTTTGAAGTGATTTCTGCACTGCTTTCAAGATGCAAGGTATTCGTACTGAATAAACTGTCACCGACCGGAACAAGCTTGTTAATTTTATTTATGATATCCTGCGTAACATCCGGATCTGCATTTTCATTTATTGTAATGGCGGCAGTTGTATGCGGTACATGAATAAAACATATGCCATCTTTTTTAAATGATGAACTTACCAAAGCATTCAGCTTATCAGTTATATCTATAAATTCCACTCTTTTATTTGTTCTGATTTCTATGGTTTCTGTCATTAAATCCCTTTCGTGAGATTATAAAATCCTTTAATGATTAAATTTTAGCTAAAAAAAATTTAAAAAACTACTAGTTTAAAATTTAATTTAAAATTAAAAAAACTACCAATGCACCAATTCTTAATTGAAAAAATAATATAAAAACCTTAAAATGTTTTAGGTATATTTAAGAAATCTTTTTTGAGAAACCTTTAGAATCAATTAATTTTTATCTAAAAAAATGTTTGAACTACTCAAAAAAAAATACAGTGTCACAGGTATTGGAAATGCAATTATAGATATTGTGGCAAATGTTGAAGATAACTTCATAAAAAATCACAATCTTGATAAAGGGTCAATGAAGATTATTACCGAGAATGAAGCTCATTTACTAAACGAGCAGATATCTGCCGTTAAAATGATATCAGGGGGCTCTGCAGCAAATACTGTAGCAGGACTTGCAATGCTTGGACATAACGTCGCTTTTATTGGAAAAGTAAAAAATGATGCTTTGGGAAAAGCATTTGAAAGTGAGCTGAAATCTATCGGGGTTACTTTTATCACACGTAAAGCAAAAAGCAATATTTCATCTACCGCCAGATGCATAGTACTAAGCACACCCGATGCTCAAAGAACAATGGTCACCTGTCTTGGTATTGCAGGTTCGCTTGGTCCTGAAGACATAGATGAAAAAATAATTACTAATTCATCCATTATTTATCTTGAAGGATATCTATGGGATAAGGATGATGCTAAAAAGGCAATTTTAAAAGCTATTAAATTGGCAAAAAATAATGGCTCTAGGGTAGCATTCAGTCTTTCTGACAGTTTTTGCGTTATTAGGCATAAAGATGAATTTTTAAATCTTATAAACAATCGTATCAATATATTATTTGCAAACGAACTTGAAATAATGACATTATTTGATACTGATAATTTCGACTCTGCTATAGATAAATGCAAAAAGTTAAAAGTACTGGTTGTCATAACCCGGTCTGAAAAAGGTTCGATTATTATTTTTGAGAATGAGACAATTTTTGTTAAAGCTCAAATAACAAAAGTCATGGATAGCACCGGTGCTGGAGATCTCTTTGCTGCAGGTTTTTTGAACGGACTTATTAAAGGCATGGATCTTTGTTCATGCGGAAAGATGGGCAGTATAATAGCATCGGAAGCAATAAGTCATTATGGTGCCCGGCCGGAGCTGCCCCTTACCGACCTTCTAAAAGAAAAGGGTTTTTAAAATTATTGAAAGGAGATTAATGAAAGATAAATGCATAGCAGAAGTTGGTGTCTTTGGGGGATCAGGCTTCTATAATTTCTTGAAAATAAAAGAAGAATTGAGTATGGATACCATATATGGCAAACCCTCAGATACTATCATAATAGGAGAACTGAAAGGTTTAAATGTGGCTTTTCTTCCCAGGCACGGAAGGGGACACAACATACCCCCGCACAAAATTAACTATAGAGCAAATATTGCAGCAATGAAAAAACTTGGAGTGAAGCAAATATTCGGGCCCTGTGCCACAGGAAGTCTGCAGCCAAATATAAAACCCGGGGACTTCGTTATCTGTGATCAGTTTGTTGACAGGACCAACTGCAGAATTGATACTTTTTATGATGGACCTCACACTACTCATATTTCGACTGCGGATCCGTATTGCCCCGATTTGAGAGAAATTGTTATAAAAAATGCTGAAAAAATAGGTATAACAACTTATTCCAAAGGAACTGTTGTCGTTGTTCAGGGTCCAAGATTCAGCACTAGATCAGAAAGCAGATGGTATTCCGGTCAGGGCTGGGAAGTAATTAATATGACACAATATCCTGAGGTTGCACTTGCCCGTGAGATGGAAATATGTTATGTAAATATCTCACTCATTACTGATTATGATGTTGGCCTCGAAGGCCATCCAGGCATAAAATCTGTAACCAGCCAGGATGTAGTTAGAATTTTTAAAGATAATAATGAAAAATTAAGGGAACTTCTTTTTAAGGCTATTCCGGAAGTACCTCATGAAAGACACTGTATTTGCTCGAATGCTCTCGAAGGTGCGGTTATAAGTTAATTTTTGGATATGAATGCATAATATATTTCCTATATTAAACAATTTTATTTACTTGAATCTTGAGAATAAATGGTGAAATAGCCTTTGAAGACTAAAATTATTGTTGCTTGTGATAAATATAAGGGAAATTTAAGCGCAATACAGGTCTGCAGCATAATCAAAGATGCCATAAATGAAACTGCCCATTATTTAGGTGAAAAAGTTGACATCATAATAAACCCTATGGCAGATGGTGGTGAAGGTACTGTTGATACACTTGTAGATAGTTTAGATGGTAAATTAGTAAATTTAAAGGTGACAGGACCACTTGGAAATAAGGTTAATTCAAAATTTGGAGTAATAGGACAGAAAACCGCAGTAATTGAAATGTCTGCTGCTTCAGGGTTGTGGATGGTTCCGAAGGATAGACGAAATCCTTTAGAAACAACTACCTATGGAACCGGCGAGCTAATAGAAAAAGCTCTGGAGATTGGTTGCTCTAAAATTATAGTTGGAATAGGCGGGAGTGCAACAAATGATGCAGGCATGGGAATGGCTCAGGCACTTGGGGTCAGGTTTTATGACAGCAATAAAAATCTTCTAGGATTTGGTGGTAAAGAGCTCATTAAAATAAATAAAATTGATGTAAGTGAAATGAATCCAATGATTAATTCTGCAAAATTTGAAATTGCCAGTGATGTTGATAATCCATTATTTGGACCAAATGGTGCAGCTTATGTTTATGGTCCCCAAAAAGGTGCAGATAATGAAATGGTTAAACTTCTTGATGAAGGTTTACGGAATTTTTCTCATGCAGTAAAGAGGAGCATTGGTAAAGACATTACCAACATAAAGGGGGCAGGAGCGGCAGGCGGTATGGGAGCCGGGCTTGTAGCATTCTTGAATGCAACTATAAGATCGGGAGTGGAGATTATTCTAGAAGCAACAGATCTCGAAAGAAAAATGGATGGGGCCGACCTTGTTATAACCGGGGAAGGTGCAATGGACAGCCAGACATTTTCGGGAAAAAGCTCATATGGAATTGCCATGCTTGCAAAAAAACTCAGTATTCCGGTAATAACTATAAATGGATCTAAAAATTTTAATACAAGTGATATTAATAAAAAAAAATTAAGACTTTTCAGCGGAAATTTTGCTGCGGTAAATAAACCAATGAATTTAGAAGAGGCAATTAAAAACGGTAAATCTCTGCTTGCTGAAATGACAAGAGAGCTTATTTGTTTTTTTCTGGCAACCAGATTTAAGGCATCGGGGTCACAGGAAATAATCTAATAAAGCAACATAATAATTACAGGAGGTCAAAATGAAATTAATTGGAAATGTTGAAATAGAAAATGTTGATAAGATAAAAAGCGGCAAAGTAAGAGAGATGTTTTCATTTGAAGATAAAATTTTAATCGTGACAACAGACAGGATTTCAGCGTTTGATTTCATACTCCCGACATTGATTCCATATAAAGGTGCCATACTTAACAAGATTTCAATATTTTGGTTTAATTACTTAAAAGACATAATTGAAAATCACTTGATTGAAACTGATTTTGAAAAATTTCCTAAGATTTTTAAAAAATATAAAGAAATTTTACGGGATAGATCAGTAATAGTAAAAAAGGCAAAGATTTATCCTATTGAATGTGTCGTAAGGGGGTATATAACAGGTTCGGGGTGGGAAGATTACAAAACAAGCGGAAAAATCGGTAATATAGATTTGCCGCCAGATTTAAAAATGTGCGACAAGCTGCCGGAACCTATTTTCACTCCCACGACTAAAGCTGAAGTGGGGCACGATTTGTCAATAACATTACAAAAAGCTAAAAGAGTTTTTGGTTCAGATGTTATTGAATTCTTGAAAAATAAGAGCATCGAATTATATCTAAAAGCCGCCAATTATGCTTATCAAAAAGGTATAATAATAGCTGACACGAAATTTGAATTCGGTGCCAGTGATAGCGGAATCATCCTTGTAGATGAAGTGTTAACAC
>JAMCQQ010000444.1 GCA_023379515.1 Actinomycetota bacterium | reverse complement strand
TCGTGAGTAATATTGGTAATTAAAAACAGGACAAAAAGTATTCAAAAGATTGCTGTTAAGGGTAAAGTTACAAAGTTTGGCATAGGCGTCGAAGAAGCTGTAATAGAAGTTGAGTCCGGGGTAAGTATGAGCAAATGGATAGAATATTTGAATTCCCAGGGCTTGGAAACACAAGATTTTGTTGGTATACCGGGAAGCATCGGAGGGAACCTTTTTTTCAGTAAATTTTTGCAAAATCGTGTCAAAAGTATTAAAGTATTAGATCGTGACTTGGAAATTATGCAGATTGATGTTAATGCTTTAAGTCCAAAAAAGCATATAATAATATCTGCAGTTTTTAAAATTAAGGCAAAATGAAATATATTATTAATGGTGGTCGTAAATTGGAGGGAATAGTCCGGGTTTCAGGGAACAAAAATTCTGTTTTCCCTTGTATCGCTGCTGCTCTTTTAACTGATGAAGAGGTGGTTTTGGAAAATATTTCCAGCTTAAAAGATACGGGAGTCTTAATACAGATTTTAAAAAAATTAGGTATAAATGTGGAGCAAAAAGGTTCTGTTGTTAAAATTAAGGCATCAGAAATCCGCCATTTTAGTTTGCCGGAAGATTTAATGGTAAAGTTAAGGGGGTCGATTGTTTTAGTCGGAGCTATTTTAGCCAGAGTAGGTAGAGTGAATTTTTCCCACCCTGGAGGAGATATTATAGGAAGAAGAAGTATTGAAACCCATCTTGAAGGTTTTAAGGCGTTGGGAGCATCTGTTAAAAAAAATAACCTAAAATTTAGCCTGTCTTTAATTCATGATTTGAAAGGTGGTAACTGCGATATTTTCTTGAAGGAAGCCTCTGTAACTGCAACAGAAAACCTTATTTTAGCGTCAGTTTTAGGGAAAAAAGAGATTATTTTAAGAAATTGCGCCAAAGAGCCTCATGTTGTTGATCTTTGCAACATGCTTGTGGGAATGGGTGCTCAGATTGTTGGCATGGGAACTGATACTATCAAGATAACAGGTGTAGATAAGTTACACGGAACCAACTTTAGAATAGGGGCAGATTATATTGAGATAGGTACTTATGTTATGGCTGCAGCAGTGACCGGAGGAGAGATTAAGATTGAAGGTGTAGATGATACTTGTTTGGATCCAACCCTGATTCCTCTTAAGGATTTTGGGATTAAAATGGAAAATGATAAAAATTGCATTAGGGTTTATCCGTCAAAATTGAAATTAATTCCAAAACTTGTTACTAATATCTGGCCAGGATTTCCTACAGATTTAATGAGTGTTGCAATTGTGCTGGCCACTCAATCTAAGGGAGTAATTTTGTGTCATGATTGGATGTATGAGGGGAGAATGTTTTTTACAGATAAACTTATTACAATGGGAGCCAAAATTACTCTTGCTGATCCGCATAGGGTAGTTATATATGGGCCAAGTAAGCTGCGGGGGAGGTCTCTAGAAACCCCGGATATTAGAGCAGGAATGGCTTTAGTAGTAGCTGCTTTGGTGGCAAAAGGTAAAAGCGTAATTAATCAGGCAGAATTAATTGAGAGAGGCTATGAAAATGTTGTTGAGAAATTAAGAGGTTTAGGTGCGAGTATTGAGAGAGTTGAGGTTTAATGGATATCACCAGTCATCCAATTTGGGATCAAGTTACTCCCTACAAAACGAAAATTTCTCCATTTAAAAAACCATTTCATCTTTTGAGGATATATTTAGCCAAACAGTATGCCAAATTATACCCAAGCGAAATGTTTATCGGAGTTACAGGTTCTGTCGGAAAAACTACCTGTGTTGCAGCGTGTAATGCTGTTTTGTCCCAAAAATATAAAACACTTGTAACCCAGCCTAATTTGGATCCTGTTTTAAATATTCCTGAAACTATTTTAAAGTTAAACCCCTCTATTAAAAAAGTGGTTTTAGAAATGGGAGTGGAGTACAAAGGTGAAATGGATTTTTATCTTTCTTTAGTTAAGCCAAAAGTAGCAATATTTACTAAGATCGCATATGCTCATAGTCAGACTTTGGGTGATATAAATGAGATTATCCGGGAAAAAGGGAAACTAATTGAAAGTTTGGATAAAGACGGGATAGCAATATTAAATTGGGATGATGTAAGCAGTAAAAAGCTGGCTGAAAAATGTAAGGGAAGTGTTTTTTATTATGGTTTAGACTCTAAAAATTGTACGATTTGGGCAGGTAATCTTAAGATAGAAAACTTTGCTACAACCTTTGAATTAAACCTCGGGGTAGAACGGGTTAAGGTAAATTTTAAACTTTTGGGATTACATCAAGTGTACGCTGCCCTTTCTGCATCTTTACTGGGGGTTGTGTGCGGTATTCCTTTAACAAGGATAAAATTGGGTTTAGAATCAATTGAACCATCAGAACACCGTTTGCAAGTTATTGCGGGTCCAAGCGGCTCCATCTTATTGGATGATACTTACAATTCTTCCCCCAGCGCATTGGATGCAGCTATCGATACTTTACTGCTGGTGCCGGCCAGAAGAAGGTTTATTGTTTTAGGTGAGATGCGTGAGCTTGGCCAATACTCAGAAGAGCTACATAGGCAAGCTGCGCAAAGGATTTACAAAGAGAAGCTAGATTTTGTATTCTTAGGTCAGGGAGAAACACAAATTATAGCAGACGAACTAAAACATTTGGGTTTTTGGGAAGATAGAATAGAATCTAATTTACAAAATTCCCAGCTTGTTTCAAGATTGCTTAAGACTCTAGGTAAGGGAGATGTTTGTTTAATTAAGGGATCAAGGGCAATCAGACTGGACGAAGTAGTGAAAAGAATATCCAGGAAACAGTAACTTAAGTCTACAAAATTATGGTCCAATTATTAGGATTAGTTTTATTGTCTTTTATTACAACTTCTGTCTTTATGGTGCCTTTTATCGACTTACTGTTTTATCTTAAAAGGCGTTTTGAGAAAGTCCATCAACAAAAAGAGAAGAAATCAGAAACACCGATACACGATTTACTGATGAAAGCAGATGAGGATACGCCCTCGGGCGGTGGGATATTATTGATTTTAATTTTGGTAATTTTGAGCGTTGGTTATTCTTTTTTTACTCCCTTGGTAGATAAGATCAGTCTTATTATATTACTTGTTACTTTATTATCATTTGGAGCTTTGGGATTAACTGATGATATAAAATTTATCCTTACCAGAAGAAAAGGAAAATTTTTAGGCTTGGGTAGAAAAAAGATGTTAATAATCCAATTAGGTTTGGGGTTATTAATTTCCACAATGCTTTATTTTATGGGGGGATTAAACAATCTTTATATTTGGGGTTTGGGCAATTTTGTAATTCACATTTGGTACATACCTTTGGCTGCTTTTGTTATTATTGCTTTTGCCAATGCTTACAATATTTCAGATGGATTGGATGGTTTATCTGCCGGGTTGTTGCTTATTTGTTTATTTGCTTTTTTAGCACTTACTGCACAAAAATTAGATTTAACATTGGCATCATTTATAGGGATTTGGATAGGATTGTTGTTTGCCTTTCTTTATTTCAATGTTTGGCCTGCAAGAATTTTTCTGGGGGATGCAGGTGCCTTTGCTTTTGGGGCAACTTTGGCGGTAGTAGGACTTTTAACTGGTAAAATATTGGCTTTGGCAATAATTGGAGGTATGTTTATTATTATTGTCAGTTCATCGCTGCTTCAGATATTGTCAAAAAAGATTTTCAAGACAAAGATTTTGCCTGTTTCGCCAATTCATATGTATTTTAAATATATTGGGTGGGAAGAACCCAAAATAGTAAATAGATTTTGGTTAGCGCAGGGTATGTTTGCTATTTTAGGTTTGTGGATGGCGTTTTTCACAAAGTGATATTTCTTGTTTTCCTAGTAAGATTTTCATTGAAAGATCTATGGTTTTTAAGAAAGCTAAACTTCAATCCCAAAAACAACAAATTGATTTACCAATCCTTTTAGTAACCGGTGCTTTGGTAGTTTTCGGTTTGCTGATGGTTTACGATGCTTCAGCTATTGCAGGCCTCAGGGATTTTAAAGATAGCCTTTACTATATCAGGCAACAACTAATGTGGGCATTTATCGGATTACTCTCCATGGGGTTTTTTGCTAAGTTAGATTACAGGAGATTTAAATCTATTTCAGCTCCCTTACTTTTGTTTTCGCTGCTAATGTTATTGGCAGTTTTTATTCCACACTTGGGAATTTCCGGGGGCGGAGCGCACCGGTGGTTAAAGTTAGGCAGGATTACAATACAGCCTGCTGAAATTATTAAACTAACAGGAGTAATATTTTTGGCTGCACTTTTTGAGAAAAAAGTGCGATTAATTCCCTTTTTAATTCTGGTTGTGGGAGTTTCCCTGGTTACAGCTGTTTTGCAAAAAGATTTAGGATCAACAATTGCATTTGTGGCAACAGTGACTGCTGTTTATTTTGCAGCAGGCGGATCTATCTGGCATTTTATTATTTCCATACCAGCAGTAATAGCTGCTCTGGTGTCATTAATATTAACATCAAGCTATAGAAGCAAAAGAATTCTGGCTTTTTTAGACCCTTTTTCTGATACCCAAGGATTTACTTATCATATCTCCCAGGTTTTGATAGCCTTAGGTTCTGGAGGTTTTTGGGGTTTGGGATTAGGACATTCCAGGCAAAAGTTTGAATATATACCAGAAGTAAGTACAGATTCTATTTTTGGGATTGTAGGAGAGGAGTTGGGATTTATTGGAGGAACTTTATTGATAATATTGTTTGCTATTTTGTTACTCAGGGGATTTAAAATTGCTCAAAATTGCCCGGATAATTTTGGCAAAATATTAGCTTTAGGACTTACTTCCTGGCTTGGAATTCAGGTTATCATTAACCTCTCATCAATGACTGCCCTGTTGCCCTTGACCGGTGTACCGCTTCCGTTTATCTCTTACGGAGGATCTGCATTAGTTGCCAATCTTACAGCAGTTGGAATTTTACTAAATATTTCCAAGCGGTCAGTTTAAATTAAGTTGAAGGTTGTAAGCTAATAACGTATTATTACAATTAATGAAAATATTGATTACTGGCGCACATTTTACCCCGGCAGTCGCAGTAATAGAAGAACTGAAAAAAATAGATGGGGTAGAAATAGTTTATGTTGGCAGGAAAACTACTTTCGAAGGAGATAACAGCCGGTCAGTAGAATCTGAGGCGCTACCTGCGCTGGGGGTTAAATTTATTCCAATTATTACCGGTAGATTGCAGCGGACTTTTACTATTTATACCATCCCCTCTCTCTTAAAAATTCCCATTGGATTAATTCAAGCCCTGTATATAATTTTATCTGAAAAACCAGATGTGATTTTATCCTTTGGCGGTTATATCGCAGTGCCGCTTGTAATAGCAGGATGGCTTTTGTCTATTCCAATAATGATTCATGAACAAACATTAGTTGAAGGTTTGGCTAATAAAATAAGTTCTTATTTCGCAGATAAGATTGCCGTAGCTTTTAAAAATTTATTTAAAGGTGAAAAAATTATTTTAACAGGTAATCCTATTAGACGTAAAATTCTTGAAGCGAAAGAGAGGGTAAGGATAAAAGAGGATTCGCCCGTTATTTTAATTATTGGCGGTAATCAAGGTTCTCATGTTATTAATTTGGCTGTGGAGAAGTGCTTAGAGCAACTTATAAAAAGAGCTGTAGTTTATCATCAGACAGGTGATTCAAAGTATCAGGATTATGAAAGATTGCATCAAATGGAAAGTGACAAATATAAAGTATTTAAATTTATTTCCCAAGATTGGACTAAGATTTTGACGGAGTCTGATTTAGTAATTTCCCGAGCAGGAATAAACACTTTAACAGAACTTGCTTTTTTGGGAAAACCAGTCCTTTTAATACCTATCCCCAATAAAGAACAAAATAAAAATTCTAAATTTTTTGAAAATGTCGGGTTAGCTAAAATTCTTCTACAATCTCAATTATCAGGCGAAATGCTATTAAGGGATATAAAACAGATGTTAAATAATTTAGATCAATTAAAAGAAAAAGCAAAAGTAGCAAAAAAGATTATTATTCCTGATGCTGCTAAAAGATTAGCTCTTGAGACAATACTTTTGGCAAAAAATTCCATATAATGATTATATGTGGAAGAGAAGAAGATCCAGAAAAAAAACTTCCCGGAATTTATTTAAGATCTTTTTATTATTTTTAATAATCCTGGTAGCTGTATCTATTTTTCTTTGTTTCAGATTAAGATTATTTACCATAAAGCAGGTTGTAATAGAGGCAAATCAATTGGGTTGTACTGATGAAAATCAGTTAAAAGATTCTGCTGGTTTAATGGGGCAAAATATCTTTTTTATGGATTCTTCGAAATTGGA
>JAMCQQ010000443.1 GCA_023379515.1 Actinomycetota bacterium | reverse complement strand
GATAGCATCTGTGTATAATACTTGCGACATTATAAAATAAACCATAAAACTAAAAAAACAGAGTATTATCAGAAGCATTGATGAAAACCATAATGAAATTTTAAATTTTATACTCATTTTTGAATCAATTTCCGTCTTTCGATCAATTTTTCCTGGTTTTCTTTCTTCTCCTTTATTATATATCCTGTACCCCGCACAGTATGAATTAACTTGGTTTTAGGGTTATTGTCAATTTTTCTTCTTAAATATCGTATATAAACTTCGACTATATTAGAGCTGTAATCAAAATCATAGTTCCATACATGTTCCGCAATTTGTGATTTTGTTAAAATTCGATTTTTATTTCGTAATAAATATTCCAATATTGCATATTCTTTTGAAGTCAATTGAACGGACGTTTCGCCCTTAAATACTTCATGTGTAATCAAATTAATTGTTAGATCTCCCAGCTTCAAAAAATTATCCTTGTTATCTGTTTGTCTTCGCAAAAGGGCCCTGACTCTGGCTGATAATTCATCAAAGGAAAATGGTTTAACAAGATAATCATCTGCGCCCGAGTCCAGTCCTTCTACCTTATCGATAATTGAATCCCTGGCTGTCAGGAACAAAACAGGAACTTTTACTCTCTCTGCTCTAAGCTTTTTTAAGAGTGAAACACCGTCTATTATCGGTATCATTATGTCAAGAATAATGCAATCGTAATTTACGGTTTCGGCAAGGTATAGTCCTTCTTTACCATCTTTAGCCGTATCCACAGAATAACCTTCTTCTTTAAGCCTCTTTGAAATAATTTTGAGAAGAGATAATTCATCCTCAACAACCAAAATTCTCATAAGGCAACCCCCAAATTTACATAATTAATATAATTAGATTAAAAAAAATTAATCTAGCTTTAATTTCATTTTAATAAATTAATATTATTATCTTGACAGTTAATAAATATTTTTGATTCATGGTATTAGTTTAACAAGTTCTTTAAAATTTAGAAATTTTTGTTTTCACTCCCTCCATAAAAAGTAGAGAAACCTACGATCTACAAAAGACCCCTCGATAGAGGGGTCTTCTTAAATATAAGATATCTATATTAAAGATAAATTAACCCGAGATTAAAATATTTTAATTTTCCTTTAACCATCCTTTAATGATCCGGGAATAGCATTATTGAGAAATACAATATCTAAACCAGGAGATAATAAAAAAAATAAAAGGAGAAAAAACAATATGGATGATGTGAACAATGGTGCAAATAATGGTGATATTATTATTAATAATAATAATAATAATAATAATGATGATGATGATAGTACTAATAGCACATTAAACAAAAAGAAGAAAAAATTCTTCAATGCAAAAAATACGATAATTGCTCTGGTGATCATAATTGTCTTCTTATTGGGAAGTATTTCCTCTATAGGTTTTATTTCCATAATAAATAAAACTTCTCCAATCAATATTCTCAATAACAGCTCTCGGAATGAAGCGAGTGCGGACGCCAGTACAAATAATTATGTAAATAATAGCAGTACCGGTGAAATCTTGAAAAAAGAAAATATTGAGACTGGTACGGTTATCGGATCCGGAACTGCAACCCTTAAGGCCTTTAATGAAGCCATAAGTCAGCTTGCCCAGAAAGTTCTGCCGTCAATAGTAAATATTAGGGTAAAAGTAATGCAGCAAGATTTTTTTGGCAATCAACAGGAACAGGAAGGTGTGGGATCCGGAGTAATTTACAGTAGTGACGGCTATATAATTACAAATAACCATGTAGCAGGAAATGCCAAGGAAATGTTTGTAACTTTATCTGACGGAACAGAATACCCCGCCAAATTAATTGGTGCTGATGCCAATACCGATATTGCCGTAATAAAAATTGAGGCACAGAACTTAAAGCCAGCCGCCTTTACCTCTATTGAAAATGTAAAAGTTGGTGAAATTGCAATTGCACTTGGAAGTCCTTTCGGACTCCAGAAATCTGTTACAATGGGTGTTATAAGTGCCCTTGGGAGAGAAATATCTGTTTCAGCTGATACACTGCCGATGGTTGACCTGATTCAAACTGATGCCACGATAAACCCCGGCAACAGTGGTGGACCTCTTGTTAATTCAGAAGGCCAGGTAATTGGGATAAACACGATAATATTTTCCACATCCGGTTCCAGTGCAGGAGTGGGTTTTTCAATACCTACCGATACTGCTGCAAATATAGCCAATCAGATTATTAAATATGGGAAAGCAAGACTGCCGGTAATGGGTATAGAAATGGGAGATAATACGACTGATATAAAAGGAGTATTAATAAAAGCAGTCACAAGCGGATATCCTGCCGCTAAAGCAGGCATTAAGCCCGGAGATATAATAACTGAACTTAATGGCAAGAAAATTGAAACCCAATATGAACTTTTTGCACAAATCCTGAGACAGAATGTTGGAGATGCAGTCTCTGTAAAAGTTTACAGGCAAGGAAGCTATTTGACATTTAATATTGAGCTCGTAGAAAGACCATCTCTCACAAGTCAATGAAATAGTTGGCTGCATACAGGAGTAGTGTGCATACAAAGGATTGGTCCGGCAGAGTATTTAAGCTAATCCTTTTTTAACATAGATGCTATTGAAAAAATATATTAATAAATAAGGCTCCGGATCAGTTGGAGCCTTATTTATTCCGGTTACCGTATTTCCCGCTTCTTCTAAGATTTTCTGGCTCTTGCAGTTCTTTTTAATTGTTTCCAGATAATGCCTCTCCTGGGAGAAAATAAGAAGATAAGCAGAAATATGACTGTTGCAGTCAAAACAATAGCTGCCCCCGATGCAACGTCCGCATAATAACTAATATATAAACCACTGATACTGGATAAAACTCCAATCAGGCAGGAAATACCCATCATTGCCGGAAGTCTTTTTGAAAGAAGAAATGCCGAAGCTGCCGGTGTTACAAGCATTGCTGCTATCATGACTACGCCTACTGTCTGAATTGAGGCTACAATGGTAAGCGCCATTAATATCAGCATAAAATTTCTGTAAATTTCCACAGGTATTTTCACTGCTCTTGCAAAGATTTGATCAAAAGAAATAATCATAAATTCCTTATAAAAAATAAATATAAAAAGCAGTATGATAAAACCCGCAACAGCAGTAAAGATAAGGTCGTTTCTGCTGACTCCTAAAATATTCCCGAATAAAATGTGACTCAGGTCAACTGCATAAGTTCTTATTGAACTTATTATCAAAATTCCCAGTGCAAGAAAGGCCGAAAAGAGTATGCCTATAGCAGTGTCTTCCTTTAGCCTGCCCTGTTTTGAAAGCTGGCCAATTCCCAGGGCTATGACAATAGATGCAATAAGTGCTCCCAGCGTAAGGCTTCTATTTAGAATATAAGCTATTGCCACTCCCGGAAGTATAGCATGAGCCATTGCATCTCCCATAAAAGCCATTGATCTTATCACTACATAGCAGCCGACTACAGAACAAATGATCCCTATAATAACGGAAGCAATAAAGCCTCTTTGCATAAACTCATATGTAAATGGAGCCAAAAGCCAATTTAACATTTTTCTTATAGTCAGTTATTTAATATCTTTTGGGCAGCACTGATCAATTATTGCATCGTTACCGACAAAAAGTACCTGATTTCCAAATGCAGTTCTTAAATTATCCTGTGTAAAAACTTCCGAAGGCAATCCGTATGAAATCAGCTTTTTATTTAGCAACATGACACTGCTAAATTTTAGTGACGCAAGATTAAGATCATGAGTGGCAATCATAACTGTTACCATATCCTGCTTTAATTTATCAAGCAAATCCCAGATTATTTCCTGGGTAAAAACATCCACGCCATTAAAAGGTTCATCCATAAGAAGTATATGTGGTTTCTGTGCAAGTGCCCTGGCTATGAACACTCTCTGCTGCTGACCTCCTGAGAGATTGTCTATCGGCCTGTCGGCAAGTTCGAGAATGTCCATCTGCACCATTGACTCCAGCACTATTTCATTATCTTGTTTAGAGTATTTTTTGAATCTGGAAGTGCTGTTGAATCTGCCCATTTGAACAACGTCTCTGACTGTTACAGGAAACATCCAATCAACCTCTTCTCTTTGAGGAATAAATGCGACACAATCAGAATGATGACCTAATGGTCGTCCATGAATAAATATTTTTCCGCTTTCCAGGGGAAGAAGTCCAATAAGTGCCTTAAACAATGTGGATTTGCCTGCACCATTAGGGCCAATAACAGCAATGCGCTGGCCATGCTTTACGCTGAAACTTAAATCCTCAATAGCTTTTAGCCCGTCATAATTTATTGATATATTCTCTATATCCAATCTTGCGGGCTCAAGAACTGATAATTTTTCGGTCATTTTTTACTTCAATACGATTATTATTTTTTATTTTAACTGCCATTTTATATTATCTTAATGAATTACTTCAATGACTCAACAATTTTTTTTGTATCAAACTCAATCATATCTATATAAGTTGGCGCAGGTCCGTCCGGGTCTGTCAGAGATTCGGTATAAAGCTCCGTTATAAGCTTTATATTAGTTTCTCTGGCAATCTGACTGGCAATTTTCGGATCAGACCCTGTTTCAAGAAATATTGCTTTCACACCAGTTGCTTTTATTTTTTCGATAAGTTCTGAAATATCTTTGGCAGAAGGAGAAGATGCAGAGCTTGAACCGGGTATTATTGTTCCTATGATTTTAAACCCATATCTGTCTGCAAAGTATCCGAAGCTTTCATGATTTGTTACAAGAAGCCTCTTGCTTTCAGGAATTTTTTTCACTTCTTCTACTATCCACTTATCTAATTCTGTTAGCTTGGCTGTATAATTTTCGGCATTTTTATCATATAAGTCTTTTCCTTGAGGATCTGATTTTATCAGGGCATCCCTTATATTCTGGTGTGTTATATTAGTAAAATTAGGATCTAACCAGAAATGGGGATCCCCCCCCTTCAAGCCTTTTGAACATTCCACTATCACAATTTTCTCATTGGCAACGGTTATAATATTCTTAAGCCATTCTTCAAACCCAGTGCCATTTGTAATCAGGATATCGCTTTCGGCAATTTTTGCTGCATCACCCGGTGAAGGTTCAAAACTGTGAGGATCCAGGCCTAGTGGTATAAGCGTATCGATTTCAAGCCTGTTTCCTGAAATATTTTTGGTAATATCTGCCAGAAAAGATTCAACTGCAAGTACTTTAGGCAATGTAATATGGATTGGCTTTTTACCGGGTTCTGTTTGATCAACTTTAGTTTTATTGTTTAATTTATCTGTATTTTGCGACAATGAATTCCGCAACAAACCACTATTGCAGGCATTTAAATATAGTAAAACAGTTAAAGAAATGGTTATTAGAAATAAAAACTGAATTAAAATCAGCTTTTTATTTTTATTTGGCTTTTGAACATGCATTGCATAAACCTTTCAGGGTTAGATTGTGTGTTATATTAGTAAAATTATTTATCCATGAAAAGTCTGTATTGCATGGTAAAACTATCAAATTAATTTTAAAAATGCAAATGATTTGCAAAATAGGTTAGGCGGAAGATTTTATGTTATTTATGAATATGGAAATTTTATCATGATTTAAGTATACTGTTTAGCAATCCGGTTAAATAAATGCCATAAAGATAAAAATAAGAAAGAAGAATGAAATGGTTATAAAAAAACTCACTCCTGAAGAGGAAAAAGTGATTATAAATAAGGGTACGGAACCGCCTTTCAGCGGAAAATATAATAATTTTTTTGAAGATGGTGCCTATGTTTGTAAACGGTGCGGAACCCCACTTTATCTTTCTGAAAACAAATTCCATTCAGGCTGCGGATGGCCAAGTTTTGATGAAGATATCAAGGGGGCTGTAAGAAGACAGCCAGATTCGGACGGCAGAAGAAAAGAAATTGTATGTGCCAAATGCGGGGGCCATCTTGGCCATGTATTTGAGGATGAAAATTTTACACCTAAAAATACAAGACATTGTGTCAATTCTCTTTCAATAGACTTCAAACCAAAAAATAAATAGCCCAAGAGTGTTTAGTTCTCTCTCAGGCTATTATATAAATTAGATTTTTAAATAAAATCAATCAGGCTTATCGCATCTTATGTTTTAAGATGATGGAGTTGACCTTGTCGTTTAAGTCTGGTTTTCATTGGTTTTCAGAGTTTCCACCTATTGTATAAGTTCCTTCTCCGGCAAGAAATACCAGTCCCCTGCCTTTAGCATGTAACGTTAATTTCTCACCAAAACAGTTGATAATGAAACCTCCGCCTTTAATTTCTGCGTCTCCGTTAAACCCATAATAAATCCATGTGTTATCTTTCAACTGAACTACCCCGCCGTAACCAGTGACCTTTTTATCAATATCACCTTTGAGATCTCTTATAATCAGGACTCCATTTCCTGAAATATCTATAATACCTTCGTCAGATTCATCAGTTCTGCCTTTAATCCTGATTGCACCTTTGCCTTCAGCATCCAGAGTTCCTTGCCCTCTTAATTTTATTATTATAAATAAAACAAAGGATCCATTAATAGTTACATCTGTATTTTGATTGCTGTCTGCAGCAACCAGATAGCTGCTAATTGTAGCATTACCTGAACTTGCGTCCGGAGTTTGTCCGAAAGCCAGAGACGGAACAGCAAGCATAACTGCTGCAATTACAAATATAGGCAATGTAACTTTTAAAAATTTCTTCAACATCTTACACCTCCAAAGTGCTAATATTTTTTTATTTTTGAAATTTTTACTTTACACAGGTAATTATTCATCATATATGTGAAGTTTTTTTTAAGGATGTGTAAAGTATCTGTAAAATTTATTATTACCTGGGATTTTTATATGGGATTTCAAACTTAAAAGTATTGATTTTGCCTGAAGTTTCAAAATTTAAACTGGCACCGAGGATACCTGAAATTTTTTTCGCTATCGCAAGACCAAGCCCAAAACCTTTGATGTTTTTAAAGTCATACTTTTTTGACCTGTAAAACATATTGAATATTTTATCTTTTTCATCTTCTGAAATTGCATAACCTTCATTGGCAACCGAAAAGGTTATAAAATTCTTATCTGAATTTATTTTTACCACAATCTCAGAATCAGGTGTCGCATATTTTATTGCATTATTTATCAGGTTTGAAAGAACTGATGAAT
>JAMCQQ010000442.1 GCA_023379515.1 Actinomycetota bacterium | reverse complement strand
CCCCGAGAAAGCCAAAATTTTAAAAAAGTTTTTCAAGACAGGTAAAGGTCAGTATGGCGAAGGTGATATTTTTATAGGTGTTAAGGTACCTGACTTGCGAAAAATCGTTAGAAAATATGAAAATATTCCTCTTGATAAAGCATTAAACCTTTTAAGATCCAAAATACATGAAGAACGTTTGATTGCTCTTCTCATAATGGTTGAAAAGGCCAAGCGTGCCGAAATGTTTGAGAAAGAAACCTTATTTAAAAAATATCTTGAAAATACCCTATATGTAAACAATTGGGATCTCGTAGATCTTTCTGCCGATAAGATAGTCGGCAGCTATCTATTTGAAAAACCTAAAGATATTTTATACTCTCTTGCCATATCAGAAAATTTATGGGAGAGAAGAATTGCGATAATGGCTACTTTTGATTTTATAAAAAAAGGTTTTTACGATGAAACATTAAAAATAGCAAAAATTCTGTTAAATGACCGGCATGATTTGATACATAAATCAGTTGGATGGATGCTCAGGGAAATAGGCAAGAGGTGTTCCCGGGAAGCACTGAACAGTTTCTTTTGGTTAATTATAAACAAATGCCAAGGACAATGCTTCGTTATGCAATTGAGAGATTGCCGGAAGACTTAAGACTGCAATACTTGAATGGAAAAAAGTAATTAAAGGATAAGACAATTCCTAATATATCCAAAGATCTTGCAATTCATTTTTATTTTTTAAATATGCTTGTGTTATAATTTAAAAGTTTTAAATCAGCGAAAAATTTTTTTAAAGTAAACTGATTAGGGAGAGATGGCTGAGCGGTTGAAAGCGCACGCCCGGAGAGCGTGTGGGTGGCGTAAGTCGCCTCGGGGGTTCGAATCCCCCTCTCTCCGCCATAAGGATACTGAATCCGGTAGTTATTGATATGGCTAAACTTTGTAAAATATGTCACCAGCGCATATTTTACGGGATTCGAAAAGACGGACTGGAGCGGTAGCGGAGGGAGTCTGCGGCTCTGCAGCGAACGAAGTGAGACGGAAGACCGGAACCCCCTCTCTCTGCCATTAAATAACAGGGAAGGCAGGGTTCTCTCGTTATACTGAGTGTCCTAACAGAGTAAAAAATAAGATAGAAATTATATGGAGGAATTTACTCAGATATGAGTACTATTATTGAAAAAATTCGTGAAAAATTAAAACAAAATGCTGATGAAAAAACAAAAAATAGCGGGGTAGGTTTTTTTAAAGAGAAAATCAAACTTTATGGAGTTAAAACCGCCATAGTTAATAAAATTGGAAAAGAATACTTTGGAGCTGTTAAAGATAAAAAGAAAGAGGAAATCCTTATCTTGTGCGAAGAGTTGTGGCAGTCAGGCTATATTGAAGAATCATTTATTGCCTGCAATTGGTCATATTTTATTCATAAAAATTACGAACCAAAGGATTTTAAAGTATTCGAAAAATGGTTAAACAATTATGTCAGCAATTGGGCATCATGCGACACCCTATGCAATCACACTATTGGCACATTTATAGAAATGTATCCTGACTATTTATCTGATTTAATAAAATGGGCCAAATCGAAAAACCGATGGATGCGCCGCGCTTCAGCTGTATCTCTTATTGTTCCTGCCAGAGAGGGAAAATTTTTAAAAGATATTTTTGGTATTGCTGATATTTTGCTTTTGGATCAAGACGATTTAGTGCAAAAAGGTTATGGCTGGATGTTAAAAGCAGCTAGCCAATCTCATCAAAAAGAGGTATTTGATTATGTTATAAAAAATAAAATAGCAATGCCGAGAACTGCACTTCGTTATGCTATCGAAAAAATGCCAAAAGAGTTAAAAGAAAAAGCAATGCAAAAATAATAAAGAAAAATAAAATATATAAGATGGAGAGATGGCTGAGCGGTTGAAAGCGCTCGACTCGAAATCGAGTAGGCAGACTCAAATCTGTCTCGAGGGTTCAAATCCCTCTCTCTCCGCCATAAATGGACTGAATACGGTAATCCCCATACAAAAATTAGGTATTTTGACTGGCAGCTTTTTTCGCTATCAGAGGATAAAAACTCAGCAATATTATAATGGCTACTATAGATATTGAAGAGTAGTAAACAGTATTTACTATACCGATTTTATCAGCAACTCTTCCTAAAAAAATCATCACTATTGATCCTATGCCCACGCTAAATCCCATTACCATTGAAGAAGCAAGACTCATGCTGCCAGGAAATATATCCTGCGAAATTCTTATGCAGAGCGGCAGAGTTGCAATAGTGAAAAATCCTATTATGATGAAAAAAATTACCGGAATTATACCTGTTGTTTTAAACATGAAAAAGATAAATGGAAGAGACAGTAAAAGTCCTCCCTGGATTAAATATGATTTACTTTTCACTCTTTCAGAGAAGTATCCGGCTATTATACCGCCAAAGCCCCCTATAATGTTGTAAAGGATTAAAATATAACCCACGTTTAAAAGCTTTATGCCGGAATTGGTGAAATATAATGGCATAAAAGTGATCATTAGTATCCAGGTTATGTCTCTTGCAAAAGATGCAGTAAAAATAAAAAAAAGCTGTAATATTTTATATTTATTAGCTTTTTTTAATTTTGTAAAAAAAATATAACTGCTTTTTGTGCCTGTTGGCTTAAATGGGATGTCTACATACCTGAAAAGAATTATTGCCATCACTATCCCGGGTATCATTGTGATTGGAGCAAAGGATATGCCAAGCTTTTCTATAATAAAGATTATAAACAGTGAACCTAGAGCATAACCAACGGTACCAAAAAAAGAAATCAGAGAATTGCTTAACCCTTTCATTCTGCCGCCAAACTGTCCTCCCATTGCTGCTGTAGGAGGATGCATTGCTGAAATGCTTAAATTACCTAAAAAAAGTATGATGACTACAAGATAGTAGTTTGGCATGACCGGCATAAAACTGATTAAAATGGCACTGAATAATGGACCGGCGATTAAAAAGTATTTTGGATTATATTTATCAGCCAGATAACCAAAAGCTGGCTGGGTCAGGCTGTTGGAAATACCAGTTACCGATGTCAGCAGCCCAACAAGGAATAATGAAAGGTTAAATTTAATTGCAAGGATAGGGATTAAGCCAATAATAAAGCTCGCATAAAAGTCAGTTATTGCATGTCCGCTCATTGCCAGGCTAATTTGTAATCTGCTGTTATTCTTCAATGACATATTATAGAAACCATATTTTTTTGTGCTAAACCTCAAATATAAGAATATTACTATTTTAAAATATTATATCAACTGCAAACTTAAAAATATAAATAAAACAACTGCTTAATAAGATTATCTCGGTATTCAATTAGTCACTTAAATAAGTTATAATCTTTTTAACCGTGCTAGGCGGGGAGCTAGCGGTGCCCTGTAACTCACAATCCGCTTTAGTGAGGCTTAATTCCAGTCTGAGGTTTATGGTAGTAAGGTTTGAGCTTATATAAGTAGTGTTG
>JAMCQQ010000441.1 GCA_023379515.1 Actinomycetota bacterium | reverse complement strand
CTTAAAAAATTTACGTTAGAAGGGAATAAAATATGAATACCGTTAATATCAAAGATATAAAAAAAGTATCACTTCCGAAAAGAGATGTTAGGGTTTTGGTAGGGAAAGGCAGTCCGATAGATTCTATAAATATGACATTTGGTGTTGCAACAGTTCTTCCGAAAACTTCAATGGACCCACATGCTCATAAAAAAGAGGAGGAAATCATATATATATTAAATGGGTATGGTTTTGTGGATATAGATGGAAACAGAGAAAGCATAGAGGAAGGAACAGTAATTAAATTGCCTGTTGGCAGCTCACATTATCTTTCTAATAATTCCAATAATGATATGAATTTTACTTTTTGTTTTCACCCCATAGTGATTATAGGTTCTTATGATAAAAAGTAAAAAAGGAGTAGATTAATTAGAATGAATCTGGTTACAAAAAATGATTTGGAAAATTTATTAAAAACTTCGAATCTATTAAGACTTAACATTATTGAAATGTTATTTAAGATAGGGATGGAATATAGAGGTCATCCCGGTCCGGCATTGTCTGTTGCTGATATAGTGGCATGCTTATATTTCAAAATCTTAAATATAGATCCCAAAAAACCTGATTGGCCTGATAGAGATAGACTAATACTGTCAAAAGGGCATGCCTGCCCGGCAATATATGCAGCTTTAGCTATGAGAGGTTATTTTGATAAATCATACCTTTATACATTCAGACATATTGGCAGTATGCTGCAAGGTCATCCCGATATGAAAAGGACACCAGGTATTGACATGACAGCAGGATCTTTAGGCAATGGTCTTGGAGCAGGGGTAGGCATAGCACTTGCAGGGAAATTAGACAAAAAAAAATATAAAACTTATGTAATTTTAGGAGACGGTGAGATGCAGGAAGGTTTGGTATGGGAGGCAATAATGTCAGCGGGCCATTATAAGCTTGATAATCTTACTGCAATAATTGATAAAAATAGATGGCAGAGTTGTGATTCAATAGAGTGTACTATAGACATAGATCCTCTTGCGGAAAAAATAAAATCATTTAATTGGGAATTTATTGAAATTGACGGTCATGATATAAAACAAATATTAGAAGCATTATCGGGAGGACCAGGTGGAAAACCCTTGGCCATAATAGCTAAAACCATAAAGGGCAAAGGTATATCGTTTATGGAAGACAATAATTCATGGCATCAGAGTGCTATTAATAAGGAACAATATGATTTAGCAATTTCGGAATTGAGAAAAGTGAAATATTTATGAATGAATTAAAATCTACCAGAGAAGCTTTTGGGATTGCTCTTCTTGAATTAGCCAGAGAAGGACTAGATGTAGTTGCTACAACTGCAGATACATCTAAATCCATGGGAGTCAATTTACTTAAAAACGAATATCCTGAAAGATGCTTCGATTGCGGAATAGCTGAACAAAATATGTTAATGGTAGCTGCCGGCTTGGCATCAACCGGAAAGATTTCTTTTGCAATTAGTTATTCGGTCTTTACTTCAATGAGAGCGTTAGAACAGCTTAGAACTTTCGTCTGTTATCCTAATTTAAATGTTAAGGTGATAGCTGGGCTTGGAGGATTCAGTGCAGGCATCGAAGGTGTGACTCATATGGCCCTGGAAGATTTAGGCATAGTAAGATGTATACCGAATCTTATTGTAGCAACTCCGGCAGACTATTACTCAACAATTAACATTACTAAAAAACTTGCAAAATTAAATAAACCAGCTTATATAAGACTTGGGAGGGACCCCTCACCAGTTATATTTGATAGGAATTATCCGTTCACTGAAGGAACTGCAAATATTTTATTAAATGAAGGCGAGGATATTGGGATTATAACAGGCGGAATTATTCTAACCGAAGTGTTGGCTGCAGCTAAAGAACTGATAAAAGTGGGATTAAAAATTAAATTAATGGAATTACCAACCTTGAAGCCTCTGGACACAGACGCCGTAATAAATTTAGCAAAAACCACAAAAAAATTGGTAACTATAGAAGAGCACAATATTATAGGAGGTTTATATTCTGCAGTGAGTGAAGTATTATGCAGATATTACCCAGTTCAGATTTATCCAATAGCAGTTCCTGATAAATTTACAGAAAGTGGTTTGCCATATGATCTGCTAAAAAAATATAAACTGGATAATGGAAATATCATAAGAAAAATTATAGAAATAAATCAGCAGCAATAATAATTATTACATCTGGAATTATTAAATTGAAATTTTATATTGATATTTCAAAAACTACAGAAATTTTAAGATAATAATTCGGAGATATAAATGATAGCATTAGTAGCTTTTGGAAACAAAAAAGTATCTTTAGAAGAAGTTGAAAAGCCTTGTCTAACCAATAATAATCAAGCTTTAATAAAAGTAAAAGGCTCGGGAATATGCGGATCCGATCATATATTTTTTGATGATAAAGTCACTTTAGATTGGGTTAAATATCCGGTTATTGTTGGTCATGAATTCGCAGGTATAATTGAAAAAATAGGAGATGATAAAAAAGGTCTGGAAGTTGGGGATCATGTAGTGATTGATAACTACTTGAGATGCGGAAAATGCATATATTGCAAGACAGGCAGGTATTTCCTTTGTGATTATCATGCAGAATTGGGTCAGACAATAAATGGTGGATTTGCAGAATATTGCGTGGTTCCAATAACAAACCTGGTTAAGATACCAAGTAATATGGATTTTAAACATGCTGCAATCATTGAAAATGTAGCTACTGCTCTAAGAGCCTGCAGAAGGGCAAATATAAGGTTTGGGCAAAAGGTTGTAATAATCGGGGCTGGCCCATTAGGTGTACTGATAGGTTTAATATCAAAAACCATGGGAGCGGATGTTACGATTGTTTCAAGAGGAGCAAGATTGACCAGAATTGAACAGTTGAACTTCTGCAAAGTAATAAACTCAACTAACCAGGATTGGAAATCAATAATATTAAAGGATACTGATAATGCAGGTGCAGAAGTAGTATTTGAAGCCAGTGGTTCAATCGAGCCGCTTTTAAAAGCATCACAAATTATTAACAAAACCGGAAAACTTTTTTTACTCGGTGTGACCGGAGGCAAGATAGGCAGCATAGCATTAGATAAGATTGTTTTAAATGAAATTGAAATTATCGGATCAGTATCAGGGATGGGATATTTTGAAGAAGCTGTTAAGCTGGTAGAAAATAAAATTATTAATTTAGACCAAATAATCAGTCGTACATTCAGTCTGGCTGAAGTTTTAGAAGCTTTCAGGTATGAAAGTGAAAGAATAGAAGGTGCCATAAAAATAGTAATTTTACAATAAGTTTTTATAGAAAATTTAATTTTAAGGAAAATATGAACACCAGGGAAAAATTTTTCCGGTTTT
>JAMCQQ010000440.1 GCA_023379515.1 Actinomycetota bacterium | reverse complement strand
ATCTTCTTGATTAATTTGGGTAATACTTCAAACAAATCACCAACTATTCCATAATTGGCTATTTTAAAAATAGGCGCTTCCATGTCTTTATTTATTGCTATTACAAGATCTGACGTTTGCATTCCTGCGAGGTGCTGTATCGCACCGGAAATACCGCATGCGATATATAGCTTTGGATTTACGGTCTTCCCGGTTTGTCCCACCTGGTGCGGATAGGATATCCAGTTAGAGTCCACTGCAGCTCTGGATGCTCCGACAACTCCGCCAAGCAAGTCCGCAAGCTCTTTTAAAAGCGCAAAACCTTCGCTACCCCCAAGTCCCCTTCCGCCTGAAACTATTATGTCATAATCAGTAATATTTATTGCTTCACCGGCTTCTTTTTCCGTATTTATCAGCTTATATCTTGTTTTGAATTTTGACTGGTCTATATCAATAAATTCGATTCTTGCCATCGGAATTTCCGATTCTGCACTGCAAATCTTTTTTTTCTCCATGACATGCGGCCGTACTGTTGCCATTTGAGGTCTTGCACCCTTTGTTATTATTGTTGCAAGAACATTACCTCCGAATGTGGGCCTTGTCTGAAGAAGTATCTTTTTTTCTTCATCAATGGCAAGCGCCGTACAGTCGGCAGTAAGTCCAGTTTTTATTATTGCCGCAACCTTCGGGGTCAAAGATCTTCCAAAGCTTGTTGCGCCTGCAAGAAATATCTCTGGTTTATATTTATCAATAATTTGAACCAATGCCTTGGCATAAATATCATCAAGCTGATTAGAAAATATAGGATTGTCAACACAGTAAATCTTGTCAAGCCCATATTCAAATGCCTGTGAAAAATTATCTTCTACTTTATTTCCAATTAATACTCCCGACAGTGGTACACCCAGGATTGATGCCAGTTTTCTTCCTTCAGTGGCAAGTTCATATCCAACATCAAGTACCTTGCCTTCAATAGTTTCCAGAAACACCATTACACCATTATAATTCGAAAAATCCATGTGTTTGTCTGACAAACCTGTAATTGCTATGGATTTGAACTTACATGCATCTATGCATGAACCACAGAAAACACAGTTGTCTTTAACTGAGGCTTTGCCATTTATTATCTCTATTGCGTCATACATACAGAAATTTTTACATAAACCGCATCCGGTACACGTACTTTCATCAACATTTATATCCAATATTCAGTTCCTTTCGAAGGTCTGCTAATATTTTATAATCAGAACATATTTTATTTCCAAACTATTTGCTGCCAGGTTATATTTATAGTCTGCTAATTTTTACATCAGACGATATTTAATTCCTTCAACTTGCCATAAATCTCGTCAACCTGCTGGTCCGGGCTGCCTTCAAACATCTTAACATCATAGTGATGCTCAGGCATAAAAATCCTGATCACCTGAGTGTAGGAACCTTCTAAACCAACCTGGCTTTTATCAATGTTAAGATAATTCTTATCCCATACAGGAATAACCTCATTCTTGGCTCTAAGCTTCCCCCGAAGCGATGGTACCCTTGGAATATTTATATCTTTACCTACGGAAATTGCTGCAGGAAGCTTTATTTCGAAAGTTTCATACCTGTCTTCCATAAGCCTTTTTATTGTCATTCTGTTTTTATCTATATCCAAAATACTGCTTGCATAACCAATAAAAGGAATATTTAGCTTATGGGCAAGCTCAGGGCCAACCTGGCCGGTATCACCATCAAGGGTCTGCTTGCCAAGTATTATTAGTTTCCAATCATTAAACTTCTTAATTGCTTCGGCAAGAGTAAGTGCTGTGGCCCACGTATCGGCTCCGGCAAAAGCCCTGTCTGAAAGAAGCACAGCTTTATCTATTCCCAGTGATATTACTTCTTTTAACATTTCGTTTGATTGAGGCGGACCCATTGTGAGTGCAATTGTTTCAATCTCTTCACCTGTTTGACTAAATATGGGCGCCAGCTTTTCTTTTAGTCTTATTCCCTCTTCAATGGCATAAGTATCAAAGGGATTTATTACAGTTTCAACACCTTCTCTTACAAGGGTATTTGTTTCAGGATTAATTTTAATTTCTGTTGTTCCCGGAACTTGTTTTATGCATACAATAATTTTAATATCTATCACCTGACCTTGAAATATTTTTAAACATATAAATAATTATAAACATGATTTATTATTATTTTAATAGCATGAGCGGATTTAAAGTACTCCCCTTTTAATTAAATCCAGGGCAATAATATTTCGCTGAACTTGATTTGTCCCTTCATAAATCTGGGTTATTTTAGCATCTCTCATCATTTTTTCCACAGGGTATTCTTTCATGAAACCATATCCGCCAAATATTTGAACGGCGTCAATTGTTACCTTCATTGCCACATCGGAAGCAAATAATTTGGACATTGCCGACAGTCTGGATACATTCTTTTCTCCACTATCAATAACTTTTGCCGCATGATAAACAAGTGCGCGAGCAGCTTCTATCTGTGTAGCCATGTCAGCCAGCATATGCTGGATAGCCTGCAGAGATGAAATCGATGCACCAAATTGTCTTCGCACTTTTGAATAATTTATTGCTTCTTCCAGGGCCGCTTGCGCCACTCCGACTGCCTGTGCACCTACGGCAGGCCTTGATTGATCAAAAGTTCTCATAGCTGCAATGAAACCCATGCCTTCTCCTGCTATCAGATTTTCCTTTGGAACCCTGCAGTCTGTAAAAATCAATTCCCTGGTAGCAGATGCTCTTATTCCAAGTTTGTTTTTGATGTAGGCAATATCAAAACCTTTTGTTCCTTTTTCGACTATGAAAGCACTTGCACCTCTTGCACCTTTAGAAGGATCAGTCATTGCAAAAACAGTATAAATATCGGCTTCACCACCATTTGTAATCCATTGTTTGGTGCCATTTAAGATATAGAAATCACCATCTTTTACTGCTTTTGTTCTGATATTGCCTACATCACTGCCTGCTTCAGGTTCAGTAAGTCCGAATGCAGCAAGTTTTTCTCCGCTTGCCAGCAGTGGAAGATATTTTTTCTTTTGCTCTTCGCTGCCAAGCAATATTATAGGAATAAAACCCAGCCCGCTTGCGGCATAAGTTGTAGCAACACTTAAATCACCTCTGCTCAGCTCCTCAGTTGCAAGGCATACCTCGAAAATTCCTGTTCCCATTCCACCGTATTGTTCAGGAACAAAAAGCCTAAACAAATCACTTTTCCCTATTTCCTTTATTATTTCCGCAGGAAATATGCAGTTCTCATCCATTTCAGCCCTTTGGGGTTTAATTCTCTCATCAACAATTTGCCTGCATATATCTACAATCATCTGCTGTTCCTCTGTTAAAAAATAATGCATAAAAATCCTCCGATAAAAAGTTAATTTTATAAAAAGTAAAAAAAGACACTATGTTAGTTTCACAAATTGTGAAACTTTATATACCCGGCAGCGTCTTTTTTTAAACCTGACCATGATTAAATACTGGTTATACTTAAAATCTAGCTATGCTAAATATAAAGAATATGAATATGAAGGTGAAAAATGAATAATAATACAAATCCTGATATATCGAAAAAGTTTTTGTCTTCCGGAAGTGTAAATATCGCAGACGATTCGAACTTTTATATGGAAATAGGTTCGATTTCTATTCCGGCTGCTGAAAGTCAAAGCAAAACTGCAAAGATATCTTACACTCTGGCATTTGCGGTACTTATGGCAATTTCAGCAAATACATTTGTTTATCTTCCATTTACACCTGTACCGATTACCATGCAGGTATTGACTGTTCTGATGTCTGCAATTGCTTTAGGCAGCAGGTTGGCCTTTTTAAGTCAGATGCAATACATATTGGCAGGATTGCTGGGAGCGCCGGTATTTGCTGGTTTTAAAAGCAGATTTTCAGCAATCATGGGACCCACAGGAGGTTACATAATTGGATTCCTGGCAGCATCATTTATTGCCGGATATATTTATGAAAATAATATAGTTGGCACGATTGTAAAATCCTTTAGAATGACAAAGCCAAAAAATTATGCAGAATTTCATGACACCAGAACTATTTCAATGTTTTTTTCCTGCATCGCGGGGCTTTTAGTCATATATTTGTGTGGTTTTATCCATCTGTATGGTTTTATCTATATGAGTGGAAAAGCTGGAGGTTTACTCAATATTTTTGAAAAAACCCTAAAGTTAGGAGTTATACCTTTTGTAATTATTGACTTTTTAAAAATACTGATAATCATTAATTTAGACAAAGTATTTAGAATAAAGGATAGCTTAGCAAAAGACATACATAACTGAAAAATATGAGAAAAATAAAAATAAACGATATAACGATCCGGGATTTATTTCAGAGTATTGATCCAAGATACATAAACCTGCAGGTTATTGATGAACTTCTAAGGCACATGGATAAAATCAAATTTGACAGCATCGAGATATTTGGTGGTTCTGCTTTTGAAAAAATGCTTCAAAACAATTTCAACAAATCACCTTTCCAGATCGCAGAATATATTAAAAATAAATTGCCGGCAGCAAAATTACAAGCTTTATTGGGGGCGCGAAATCTTGCAGGAATAGAAATTTATCCTAAAGACATTATTTCACGATTCATCAAACAATCTGTACAGCATGGTATTAGTAATTTCAGAGTTTATGATACCTTAAATGATATTGAAAATTTAAAATTTACAATTTATGAAATTGTTAAAAACGGAGCAGCCTGCCAGGGGACAATTATTTATGATAACTTCAGAGATATTGATTTTTATATTCGGACGGCAAAGGAATTATCTGATGAGGGATGCAGTAGCATTTGTATCAAGGATGTTGAATCAACACTAATTCCAAATAAAACGGAACAGATTTTTAAAAATCTTACGACAAGTGTGGATAAACCATTTTATTTCAGTGTTTACAACTTAAGAGGTTTGCAGGTTTCAAATTACTACAGCGCTTGTATGGCAGGCTGCAGCGGTTTTGACTTTAGCTTTATACCCTCGTCATACAATGATTTTAATCCTTCCATATTTCCATTCATCTTAAGCCTTAAAGATACAAAAATCGAAAATAACCTTGACTATCTTAAAATCCTGGAACTTTATGAATGGGTAAAAAAATATATATATCCATCGATAAAACAGGATTTAATAAATTCAAGTTATTTCTACAGCAATAAAAACCAAAATTTATTACCCAAGTGGCTGCTCTCAAGCATCAGCCACCAGTTAAATGAAATTGGAGAAATTGACAAACTGGAT
>JAMCQQ010000439.1 GCA_023379515.1 Actinomycetota bacterium | reverse complement strand
GAAAGAGCTGAAAAAATATTTAATGAATTATCAGTTGAAATTAATCCGGAAGCTGTAATAAAGAATTTAACTGTATCATATCAACAAATGGTTGCCCTGTCGCATATTTGTAGAATTTCCTCAATGTGATGGGATATATAAATAATTGATATACCACTATCTTTCAGCAATCTTACCCTATTAAAAAGCTGCTTGATTTCCTTCTCGGCAATCATCGCTGTTGTTTCATCAAGAATTAATAATGATACTTTTTTTGCTATTGCTGAGGCTATGGCAACCATTTGTTGATATGATACAGTTAAATTCTTTATTACAGCTTCCGGATTAATTTCAACTGATAATTCATTAAATATTTTTTCAGCTCTTTCAATCATTTTTTTTCTGTTTACAAAATATTTATATTTAATGTTTTCATTCCCAAGAAAAACAAATTAAAATAGAGCCAATTATAATCCTAAAAGAAGTAGTTACCAAAAAAGAAAAGGAACCGGTTTCTTTTACAATAAATTCAGGAGAAATATTGGGTTGTTTTGGGCTTGTAGGTTCCGGAAGGACAGAATTGGCTCGGGCAATATTTGGTGTAAATAAAATATTGTCCGGAGAAATTACATATAAGGATAAAAAGATTAAACTGCGCAATATTAATGATGCGGTAAAAAGTGGAATAGGGCTTGTTCCTGAAGATAGAAAAAATGAAGCGCTTTTACCCAATATGTCTGTTACTGAAAATATCACAATAAGCATAATTAAAAATTTATCAAAATGGTTATTAATTTTGAAGAATAGGGAAAAAATCGTTGTTAAGGATATAGTGAAAAAATTAAAAATTATTGCACCTTTATTAACGCAGAAAGTTGTTAAATTAAGTGGTGGAAATCAACAAAAAATTGTAATGGCAAAATGGTTGTTGAAAGAATCTGAAATTTTGATACTTGATCAACCCACAAGAGGAATTGATGTAGCATCAAAAATGGATATTTATAAAATTATCATAGATCTTGCTGAAAGAGGACATGCAATTTTTTTGATATCCGATGACTTGGAAGAAATAATCAATCTTTCAGACAGAATAGTTGTTATGCATAATGGAATCATCAGCGGAATTGTCAACAAAAAAGAAATAACTAAAAAAACATTATTACATTTAGCATATGGTGGCATAAAAAAGGAGGCTTAATAGTTGAGTCTGGCAGAGGTAAAAAGTAGTATTATTAAAATATTGAAAAAGTTTGCACGTTTTAGCAGGATTTTTAAAGGAGGAGAGTTACTTTTAGTATTATTAATTCTCAGCGTGTTGTTTTCAGCTCTGAGCCCTGTTTTTCTGACAGCATCGAATATCATAAATATTGCAAGACAGGTATCAATAATAGGCATAGCATGTGTTGGGTTATCTATATTGATGATTTCCGGCGGCATAGATATTTCCATAGGTTCCCAACTGGCATTTTCAGGATTACTTCTGGCAATAATGTTAAATCAATTTAAGTTGCCGGTATCATTGGCTCTCATAATAGTGCTAGTTGTTGCAGGAATAATAGGGATAATTAATACTACTCTTGTAACTAAAATAAAAATTCCTCCTCTTATAGCCACACTTGCTATGATGAGTGTTATAAGAGGTTTTGGTTATATTATTACCCAGGGATATCCCATCTATGATTTTCCAAATATAATTTTAAAGATAGGAAAGGGAAATATTGGATTTTTACCCGTACCGGTTTTAATAATGATTATTGTTTTTGTTATCGGGTTTATATTCCTCAATCAAACATATATTGGAAGATATTTTTATGCACTTGGAGGAAACCCGGAAGCATCAAGATTAAGCGGAATAAATATTGGTGTGATCAGGTATATATCTTACTGCTCCTGTTCAGTTTTGACTGCAATTGCGGGTATTATTCTTTTAGGAAGAATAAATAGTGCCCAGCCGTCAGCGGGTGTTGGCTTTGAATTTGATGTTATAACTGCTGTTGTTCTTGGAGGTGTAATATATATCTTAGCATTCGGAAAAATATTTAATGTTTTGCTGGGTGTTTTGATAATCGGTGTTGTGAATAATGGTCTGGTATTATTGAACATTCATGACTATTATCAGACAGTAATAAAAGGTGCCATCTTATTGTTTGCTGTAGGACTTGACAATATAACAAAAGAGAGAAGCTAATGAGTAATTATAAACTAGAGTATATAAAAACAGGAACAATACTTGGTCGATGTGATTTATTGTATCAAGGAGGAGACCAAAATAGTTTTTCAAAAGGTCCCGTAACAATATACTTTATCCGTTTAAATAAAGGAGTATTGTTAATAGATACCAGTTTCCATATTAATGATATAGAAGATTTAGGTATGGCAGACAGCGTCAGCAGATCATTGCCTGATGAGGAGCCGATGTATGCGCTGAAGAATGCCGGCATAAAGAACACAGATGTAACAAAGATCATAATGACTCATTTGCATGTGGACCATTCTGGATATTTTAATAATTTTCCGAATGCTAAGATATATATTCATAAAAAAGAACTGTCATGGATTACTGAATTACCCGCAGGGGCAATAGGGTATAGCAGTTTAACTTTTCCTAAAATTAATAAGGTGACCAGTCAAATCATTCCCATAAATACGGAATGGATGGAGATCGAATCCGGGATAGAAACAATGTATGTAGGTGGTCATTCCCCGGGGTCGATAGCGGTTCTTGTAAGTAGTGAGAAAGGTAAAATATGTATATGCAGCGATAATTGTTTTTCATATAAAAATATTGAAGAAGGATTACCGATTGGCCTGGCAATGAATTCAATGGAAAATGTGATTTTTTATGAATATATATCTTAGCATTCGGAAAACTATTAAAATA
>JAMCQQ010000438.1 GCA_023379515.1 Actinomycetota bacterium | reverse complement strand
ATAATTCAATGGTATTTTTTTAGAACATCTAAAAAAGTTTCAGCAGAAACTATGTCTATGTTATTATAACTACCCAGTTTTAATAAATGATTATCACCCGAAACAATATAATCAGCTTTTCCTTCCTCGGCGCATGCTAAAAAAATATTATCATCCGGGTCATCTAAAATAGATAATTTGATTTTGCCGGGAGTTATTAAACTATATTTATAAATTGTCTTTAAAATTCTATTTCTTTTATCTGGAGTTACACGGTATCTGGTAATTTTCGGCCTGTTTAAAACTTCAGCTATCTCAAGCAAAATGTCTTTAGAGATTACTAACTCGAATTTTTTGCCCCTCCATGCCTTGATTATTTGAGCAGGCTTGCTTTTAGGCATGATGGTGCCGCTTATAAAAATATTAGTGTCAACAACAGCTTTAAGCATGGCGCCTTTATTTTTTATTTTTTAATCTTACTTCTTTTATTGCTTCTGATATGTCTTTCTCAACATCTTTTACTTTTACGCCCTTTTGGGCTTCCCATATTTCATCAAAGATTTTAAAATCTTCTTCCCTCATTCTTTTAATTCTTTTGTATTCATCAAACGGAATAATCACTGCCATTGGCTTTCTGCCCTTTTCAATGATAAAATCATTGCCCTTGTAAAAAGCTTCATCCATGAGCTGGCCAAGAATATCCCTTGCCCGGGCTGACTTAATTTTCTTAATAGCCATTTTCTCCTGAGTTTGGCAGTATTTTATCACAGGAATTATCTCTTCTCAAAAAGGAACTGGGCTATCTGATATTTTGCTTAGGCTCTTCTATTATTTAACTAAACACGAAGTAAAAAATAAAGGCATAATAAGAGATTCTATAGTTATTCCTGAGTTTGGCAGTTAGTGGTCAAAAATGAGGGATCGGCATTAAAGAAACCGCATGAAATCAACATTTTCATTTTTTAAGTTCTAAAAACCTAGTGAAAACTCTTGATGCATATATTCTAAAATATTATTGACAATACTTAATTCCTGTGATAAAATACTCGTGAAATTATGTTTTTACGAGAAATTAAAACAAAAGGGAAAACTTACCTCCACATCATTAAATCATACTGGGAAGATGGAAAAGCTAAACAAAAATCCATCGCAGCTTTGGGATGTCTGGAGGATCTCCAACAAACCAGCCAGCTCAAGAAAATAGCAAAGGCTCTTCTGAAGTACTGCAGTGACAATCCCACCGCACTTGATATTACCACTGCCCAAGAAAAGACCAGAAAACGCTGGGGAGCTGTAGCTGTATTTAAAAAAATCTGGGATACCTTTGGCTTTCCCGAACTTTTCTCAATGCTTCTTAAAGAAAGAAAAATTCAATTTGATTTTTTTAGTGCAGTATTTTTAATGATATTAGACAGACTTATGGAGCCTAAAAGCAAATTAAAATCTTATGAAGAGCAAAGCAGATATCATGGGATAAGGGAAAATTCCCTCGATCATCTCTACCGCGCTTTAGATATATTAGCCAGTAATAAAGAGAAACTGGAGAAAGCACTCTTTGAGAGGAATGTCAGTTTATTCAATATGTCTGTAGATGTAGTATTTTTTGATGTTACCACTTTATACTTTGAAAGCCAGAAAATTTCTGATTTAAAACTATTTGGCTTCAGCAAGGATTGCAAGGTTAATGAGGTTCAGGTAGTAGTAAGTTTAATTATCGATAAAGAAGGACGTCCTATTGGTTTTGATGTTTTTCCGGGCAATACTTTTGAAGGCAAGACCTTGGAAACTGCTGTAAAGAAGTTAAAGAAGGATTTTAATATTGACCGGCTTATCTTTGTTGGTGATAGAGCTATGTTTTCGGCCGGCAACTTTGAAATATTAAAAGAGAATAACTATGAATATATTATCAGCTCTCGGATTAAGAGCAAGGGGAAAGCTGTTAAGGAAAAGATATTAGATGAGAAATGGGATTATGAGAAAGAAGAAGAAAAGGGGGATGTTTTCAAGTATAAGGAGATAGTGACCAAAGGAGAGCGTTTAATTATTACTTGGTCATCTAAAAGGGCAAGGAAAGACAGAGCTGATCGCGAGAGACTAATCCGGCGAGCCGAAGAATTATTAGAGAAAAATCGTGTTGCTAATAAAGGCGGTGCCCGGAAATATTTAAAAGTAGAAGTGGAAAAGGCTGGGTTAAATCAGGAGAAGATAGAACTGGATGCAAGATGGGATGGGTATTACGGCTTGGAGACTAATAATCAGGAATTATCGGTTGAGGTTGTGATAGAACGGTATCATGATTTATGGAGGATAGAAGAATCTTTTCGGATATTGAAGAGCCATTTAGAAACGAGGCCGATATTTCACTGGACGGAGAAAAGGATTTTGGGCCATTTGGTTTTATGCTTTTTAGCTTTTTTATTGGAGAGGACATTGGAAGTTGAGTTAAAAAGGAGAAATATAGAGTATTCTCCAGAGCGTATTAGGAGGGCTTTGGACGAGTTGCAGTATTCAGAGGTTGCCATTGAGGGCAGCAGGTTTTATTTGAGGTCTTCTATTAATGGTTTAGCCAATGATATTTTACGTGCGATGAGGATTAAGATTCCGCCTCAGGTTACATCTTCTGATAGTTTTCCCGTATTCTAGTGAAAACGATTTTATTCTGATCTCCATTTTTTCCCATAACATCAACATTCTCTAATTTTCAACTGCCAAACTCAGGAGTAACCTGCCATCTTTTTTCTCCTTTTTAAACTCGAATATTATTTGTTCATAAATGAACTCTTTTAGGTACAGGCGCAATAAATATATCTCAACCTATGCCCCCCTAATAATTTCCTGCCTTGTCAAAAATATTCCTTTCATATCTATAATAAATTACATTAGCAAGAAACCTCTCCATGTTGACTCTGTATTTTTTTCCAATATAATACAGGCAGTGAGAAAGATAAGTTTTTTTACCGCTGAGGAGATTATATGAAGCGAGTAATTGTTGACAAAAAGATTGCGCATGGAGAGCCAGTCATTCAGGGAACACGGATACCTGTTGCCGTTGTAATAGGAGCGCTTGCTGATGGAATGACATTTGATCAGGTAATGAGGGAATACGACCTCACGCAACCCGATATTAAAGCAGCTCTTAAATATGCTTTAGATTTAATAAAAGAAGAGGAAGATATTCCTCTAAGAAAGATTTCATAAAATCATAGAACTTATATGACTCGTCGCTCAATCCCGCATCTGTGGTGACAGCACTTCATCCAAACTCACACAAAGCACACCTTCGTTCTTACACATTTTTTTAACGGCATCATCCACAGATGTTAAAGTAAAAACAGCTAATTTTTTATCATCATAATCTTTAAAAATTTTATGGCTGGCTTTGGATTTTAAATTCTTGATTACCGATAAATTAACCCTCTTTGCATTTAATTTACATTCCATTAATAACAAATGTTTTTTATCTTTATCAAAAGCAGCTAAATCCAGTTCTAATTCGCCGCGATTATCCCAATATTTTCCGTAATCCCAGCTCATATATTATGGAAATATATATCCCTGGATTGTATCTTCCAAAAACAAATCAATAAGCAGATTTTCAAAAACAGAACCTTGATAGTTTTTTAAATCCTGGGATATATATTTCCATAATATATGAGTAGCCCCCCGTTCAATATAACTTAACCTTTGATAAATATACCTGAACCAGAACTTTAAAAAAGAGTCTCTTATATAATACCGGCTGTTAATCTTAACCGGATCCAAAGCTGGCAGCCGTTTCTCCAGCAAGCCATAATATTTCTCTAATCTTTGGCAATAAACAGCTATTTTATTGGCTCCCTGCTTTAAACGTGCGGCTATATCCTTTAATCTGGTCTCACCCTGCGCTATATATGTTAAAATGTCAAAGTATAATTGATAATCCTGACCAAACTCTGATTGCAGGAGAAACAGACCTTCCGTCTTCAAACCAGCATCTTTATCCAAAAATTGATTTACTATAATATCCTGCAAATTCTGGTTAAGTTTTCTTTCTTTTTCCAGGATATCATAATATTTAGGCACGCCGCCGAATACAGAATAAACATCAAAATAAAATTTAATATCCGGCTTATACCCTAAATCTTTAAGAATATTAGCCACCAGCAGAAAATCAAAGCCCCTTAAGTTAATAATTCTGGTCGCCCTGCCAAATAACGGTTCCTTCTTATCTTTAAAAATCTTCTCCATTAAGGAAACCGAAGAACCTAAAAATAAGATATGACTATTAACGACTCTCATATTAATATCAATGTGTTTCTGAAAATCAGAGAAAGCAGATGGATAGGTGTAGCGAAAATTTTGAAATTCATCAAAAATGATAAGTAATTTTTCTCTCTTTGCCAGAATAAAAAGCACCTTTAAAAATTCATCGAGGTTTTTGAAGGAGGTTACTTCGCTATAATATTCTCTTAAAACATCCGCCCACTCTTCCAATAAAGCCGGAATTTCTTTTCTCGCAACAAAAAAGTAGAGGTGTTTTTTCCCCTTAGCATACTTGAGAGCCAGATCGGTTTTGCCAATCCTGCGCCGGCCAACCAGAACATCAACTGCGAGGCTGTCTTTAGCCTGCCAGTGGTTATTAAGTATTTTTAATTCCTCAACCCTGTTATAAAACTTCATAAAAATATGATACTATACAACTTTAAAGTTGTCAACTTTGGAGTTGATGCATTGCTTATCTGTCTGAAACCCTGAAGTGCATGTTAGCCGTTGCTGGCTTTTTAAGTTACCGTTGCCGATTAGCGAATGGCAGGCATCTGGTTCGCACCTCGAATCTTGAAAGCAGATCTCGCTGAAATCTCCTCATAATTTCCTGCCTGTCAAAAAATATTCCTTCC
>JAMCQQ010000437.1 GCA_023379515.1 Actinomycetota bacterium | reverse complement strand
GGACTACATTTAGTTTCTGCTCAATATATGCACAGGTTAAAAGAGTTGATATGAGTTTTTTATCAATAGTTCTTTCATCAAAGTAATAAATATCCTCAAGACATGCATCAGGTACTGCAAGCCTTGCGGCAGCAAGAAGTCTCTTTATGCGTGTATTTTTCCTTGCCAGCCACTGCCTTTCAACCATTAATCCAAATCTGTCTTCAAAGGAGAGCTCCCTTAGGCTGTTGTCAGGCTCAGCCAGCATATCAGCCATAACCTTTAGTTTTAGATCCTTAAGTTTTTCTATTGTAGGACTTTTAAGCATTTATCCCACCACCTGCAAATGCACTTTTGCCCCTTATGTTTTCATGAGTAATTATTCCGGAAGCGTTTTGCCCTTTACCGGCTTTAGCTATCTCCTGCTTAAAGATTATGGAAAAATATTTATAGGAATAAGTTCGTTTTCTAATGCAAGTTTTGCTGCACTTTCCATGATTTGCTCAGAGCAGTCTTTGGCAAGTCTTAGAATTGACATACAGGCCCGGTAAGATTGAACCGGATATTGCCGGCTTTCAAGCACTCCTTTAATAAACCCTGCAGTATTGGGGCCGATTTTTTCTGCCCAGGAAATGAAACGGTAGTCGCTCCAGCCCGATACCGCCTTATGATTTTCCGGCATATGATTAGACAAAGTCATGTATTTAGAGAACTTATTGTAGTTTCTTACGTGTGTAGCTATCCTTATGCTATCAACAAATACCTCTATAGTTTTTGCTGTAGCACGTATCAAGCATGACTGTCCTGCATACAAATGGTCAGTGCTGTAGAAAAATCCTTCGTATTCGACATGGTAGTTAAAAGCAACCTTAGCCTGCCTCCAGTCACAGTACTCATATCTTGCAGTGGGAAGCGGCTGCAAGGCGGGCTTGTCTATCTTTTCAAATGCGGAAAGTCTGTTACCTTCCATCTTTGCAAATGGACGGGCAATAAACTTTTTAAGCTGCTCTTTTATCGCCTGGTTAATCTCATATAGGGAGAAAAACTTTCTGTTTCGCAGTGGGGCAAGCATTCTTCTTGAAGCGTTTCCCACCATGTTTTCATCTGCAGCTTTATCTTTAGGTTTTGCAGAGCGAGTTGGAACTATTGCAGCATGGTAATGATTTGCCATATCCTGATAGCTTCTGTTAAGTATTGGGTCAGTTCTGTCAGAGACAGTTACTGCAGTCTTTTCATTATCTGGAATTAAAACTTTGGGAACACCTCCAAAGTATTCAAATGCCCTGATATGAGCGTCAATATAGCTGGCCAGTTTTTTATCACCGTATGCATATACAAACGGATATGCGCTTGCGGGGAAGAACTGCAACAAATATAAATGCAGTCTTTATCTCTCCTGTTGCAGTATCCACATATTTTAATACCTGCCCCGCCCAGTCTATCTGCATCTCCTGTCCTGCCTTATGCTCTATATGCATGGTTAGCTTGCAGATTTTCTTAAAATTTCTATACCTCTCGCAAAATTGGGTATACATTAACCCCTCAGGATGAATTTCTTTGTATTCCTCCCAGAGCAGCATAAGCGTTACGCCCTTTTTCTTCATTTCGTAAAATACATTTTCCATGTCAGGTTCCGGGAAAATGTATTTGTTTTGCTGTGGCGGATAAAGAAGGCTTATGAGTTGTTTGTCGCTTAAATCAATGGGGTAGGATATTGCTGCCCTGCTTGCTCTTTCAAGAACTTCCGATACCGTTGTTTTTCCACAGCTTACTGCTTTTGCTATGTCTCTTAGTGAGAGCTCTGCCACATATTTTAGCCTTAATATTTCTTTTGCTTTGAGCATACCAGTCCTCCTCATCAGTTCTTTGCCTCCCTCTGATTTAAACATTAAAGATCAAAGGGTAGCAGTTTTATTAAGTTTCTGACAAGGTGTCCGTATGTTACCGAAATATGCTACTTTCCAACAATATTTTGAATATAATACAAGACTTAATGTAAAAATAAATATTATAACTACTATTATAAAAGTTATTTGCAAAAGGTTACAACCTCATTTTACTTATTCAAAAGAGATTTTAAAAATTGATATTCTTTAAATTTTAAAATGTTCCAGTATATTTTTTATAATTTTATTTGGATTTGGGATAAAATAGTCTTCTAATACTGGAGAGTAGGGTACTGGGGTGTTGGGACCACATATTCGCAATATGGGATAGTCAAGATAATCGAAAGCTTCATTTTGGATTATGGATATTATTTCTCCTCCAATTCCTCCTTGTTCACATGCTTCATGTAAGACTATAGCTTTATTTGTTTTTTTAACTGATTCAATAATGGTTTCTTTATCCAAAGGTGAAATAGACCCAAGATCTATGATTTCGCAGCTAATATTGTATTTTTCATCTAATATTTTAGCCGCTTGTAATGCAACGAGAGTCATATAGGAATATGAAATAATTGTTATATCCTTCCCTTCTCTTTTTATACTTGCTCTGCCAATTTCTATTGTATATTCTTCCTCAGGAACATTTCCTTTAGTTGAATATAATTTTTTATGTTCAATAAAAATTACAGGATTATTATCACGAATTGAAGATTTTAAAA
>JAMCQQ010000436.1:976-3157 GCA_023379515.1 Actinomycetota bacterium | reverse complement strand
AACTGGTAATATTGAAAACTAGTACTACTTAGAAACACTCTCTTACTTTTTATTCAATATTATTTATAGTTTTCAAATAAATTACAAAGATAATTTGAAGGAGGTGGTAAAAAAGGAAAGCTTTTAATTTTTAATAATATTAAATTTTAACATTTGAAAGGGGGTTAATATTGATGAATAAAAGAGATTTGTTTAGATAAGCTTTTTTCTTGCGGGCCTATACAAAACAAATCTCCTGTATATTTTACAAGTGTAATGACACAAAGTAAATTATTTTAAAGGAGGCAATTAATGAGAAAGTTTTTTACAATCATTATAGTTATTATAGCAGCTGTTGCTATGATAGCAGTATTTTCATTGTCTGGTTGCAAAACAGCTGCAACTACAGAAACAACAACAGCAGCCGAAACAACAGTTACAGAAACAACAGCAGCAGCAGTTGAAACTACAGCAGCTGAAACGACCTCTGGTGCAAGAGCAAAAGTAATTGTTTATGTTACTCCTTGTATAAGTGCTTTTTACGGCTGGAATATAGCTCATCAGGCTTTTTTAGAAAGTGTTAAAAAATATGGATATATAGGATCAGTAGTTGGAGACAACAATGTTGATCCTGTAACCATGGTAGAATATTTCCAACAAGGAGTTTCTGCAGGTGCTGATGCTATGGTTGTTTATCCAGTTGAACCTGCCGCATTTGAGGGTCCTTATAAGGAAGCAGCTGCAAAGAAAATTCCAATTATAGAAGTTGCAATTGATAGTAATGCAAGTGAAGTTATCAGCTGGGTTGGGACTGATTCAAATAATGCTGGGAAAACAGCTGCACAAAAAGCTGCAGAAGGAACAGGTGGAAAAGCTAATATATTGATAGTATGGACAGGGCCTGGAAATAAAAATCAAGAAGCTTGGATAGCAGGATTTAAGGAAGAGTTAAAAAATAATCCTGAGATGAAAATAATAACAGAAGTCTTTGATAAGAGCAGTACCGATGTGGGTGTTGAGCAAATTGGAAATGCTTTAAGTGCTAATCCTGAAATTGATTTTATCTGGTGTGTGGAGGGATTTGCCCCTACTGCGGCAGCAACAGTTGTTAAAGAAAAGGGTTTGGTTGGAAAAGTAAAAATTTTAGCAATAGATAAATCCCAAGAAACCATTGACAATATCAAAAATGGAATTATTTGGGCTACTCTTGATCAAGGATTTCCAATGTGGGGAACAGTTCCAGTGGAGCAACTTATAAATTATTGGGAAGGAAAACCTGTTGAAAGAAGAGTTGATAGCGGATTAGTATTCTATGATATAAATAATATTGAATAAAAAGTAAGAGAGTGTTTCTAAGTAGTACTAGTTTTCAATATTACCAGTTGAAGACTAGTACTACAAAAAAATATGTCAAAACAAAATATTTGAATTTTGGATTATATTTGAAATTTCAGTGTATTAATTAATTATTTAAATAGAATTATTTAAAAATGCAGGAGATATTAAATTTGAAAAATAAAATAAATAAAACATTGATAGAAATGAGGAATATTTATAAGAATTTTGGCCATATTGTTGCTCTAGAAAATGTTGATTTTTATATATATGAGAATGAAGTACTTGGATTAGTCGGAGACAATGGTGCAGGCAAATCTACACTTGTAAAAATTCTTGCAGGGTCTTGCATCCCTGATAAAGGAGATATTTATTTTGATGATAAATTGGTAAAAATACACAATCCACACGATTCAAATTTATTAGGCATAGGAACTGTTTATCAGGATCTGGCATTAGTAGATTGCCTAGATGTTTCTAGAAATTTATTTTTAGGTAGAGAGCCATTATTGTGTAAAGTATTTGTAAATAAAAGAAAAATGGATACGGAATCGAAAGAAATTATTAATAGGATTGGCATAAATATAGAATCAGTAAATTTAGTGGCAGGTTATTTATCAGGGGGACAAAGACAATCATTAGCAATTGGCCGAACTGTTTCTGCAGATAAAAAAATATTGCTTTTAGATGAACCCACAGCGGCACTTGGAATTCGGGAATCAGAAAATGTTTTTAAGATCATACATCGGTTAAAAGAAGAGGGTCACAGCATTGTAATAATTAGCCATAATTTAGAACATGTATTTTCTCTGGTAGATAGAATCTTTGTTTTAAGGCAGGGCAAATACTTTACACAATAATGGCTCT
>JAMCQQ010000436.1:0-966 GCA_023379515.1 Actinomycetota bacterium | reverse complement strand
TTAGCAGGGCAAAAAAGTTGGAGAAAGATTAATAGACGAGACTACAAAAGATGAAATAGTTGGAATGATAACTGGATCAATAAAATAAAATATAGTTATTTTTAATCAGAAAGGGATTTAAGATTGACTAATGAAAGTAAGAAATCTAATTTAATAAAATTTAGGAATAATATATTACAGATGAATGAAATTGGGCTGCTTATTATTGTAGTCTTTTTAGGGACTATAATTTATTTTAAGAATCATGACTTTTTGTTAATTGAAAATCTAATAAATATTTTAAGAAGTAGCGTATTCTATTTTATAGTAGGTTGTGGTTTAACATTTGTACTTGTTGCCGGAGAGCTAGATATATCGGTAGGTTCTAATTTAGGATTTTCTGGCTTAATTGTTGCACTATTGTTACAGAATGGAATGCCAGTTGTATTCGCCATAATTTTAGCTATATTTTGTGGATTATCCATTGGTTATATCAATAGCTTTATAGTTAGTCAGTTAAAGGTTCCTCCATTAATTGCTACTTTAGGGACATTGTATATTTTTAGAGGTTTGATAAATGTTATTACAAAAGGTATAACTATTTCAAATTTGCCGGAATCCTTTAAAGTTATTGCACAAAGCAACTTGTTTGGTATCCCCTATTTAATTTTTTATGCATTAATTATAGGAATTATTGCTCACTTTGTTCTTAATTATTCCAAGTATGGATATGATGTTAGGAGTGTTGGTGGGAATAAAGAAGCAGCCAGAGTAGTAGGTATAAATATAAAACTAATTCAAATTAGTGTTTATTTAATCTCTGGCTTTCTTTGTGCTATAGCGGGAGTTTTAATAACAAGTAGATTATCAGTTGGCTCTCCAAATATTGGAAATGGTTTAGAATTATATGTAGTAGCTCTGGTTATTATTGGCGGAACAAGCCTTTTTGGAGGTATAGGATCTATTTTTAAAAACTTCTCCCGAGTA
>JAMCQQ010000435.1 GCA_023379515.1 Actinomycetota bacterium | reverse complement strand
AATCATTTCCGTAACAGCAAATCCGCTTTTTACCGGTAGTTTTCGTCCCCAATTTTTTTCGAATTTTTCTCTTACCGCACCGTCTTCAACAAGCTGATATCCGCTTAAATAATTTGGAAGTGCCCCTACATCACACGCGCCCTGAACGTTATTCTGCCCTCTAAGTGGATTGACGCCAGTACCTTTTCTGCCAATATTTCCGGTCATCATTGCCAAATCTGCTACGGCGATAACGTTATCGGTCCCGCATGTATGCTGTGTTATACCCATTGCATAAAATATTGAAGCATTATTTGCGGCACCATAAATCTCTGCGGCTTTTATCAGATCATTCTCTTCAACCCCTGATATCTCTGCAACTCTGGAAGGTGTGTAGTATTTAAAACATTGCTTGAAGCTATCAAATTCTTCCGTTCTCCTGTTAATGAATGCCTTGTTTTGAAGATTTCTTTTATAAATAATATTCATTATACCTAAAAGGACTGCAATATCTGTTCCGGGTTTTTGTTTGAGATGAACTGCTGCATATCGGGTTATGGGGATATCCCGGGGATCAATTACAATCAGCTTCAGGTTGCCTGCAGTAACCGATTTTATGATTTCATAGCTTATTACAGGATGGGCCTCAGTGGTGTTGGAGCCAATAATTATTGCAGCATCCGAGTATTTTATATCATCTATGGAATTTGTCATTGCACCGCTTCCAAAAGTTGGGATTAATCCCGTAACAGTTGATGCATGGCATAAACGGGCGCAGTGGTCAACATTATTTGTTCCGATGGCCGCGCGGGCAAGCTTGGACATTAAAAAATTTTCTTCATTTGTGCATTTTGCCGAGCTCAGAACAGCTATTGAATCAGGTCCGTATTTTTTCTTTATAGATAGAAGTTTATCTGCAACTGTCTTAATTGCGGAATCCCAGCTGATTTTTTTAAACTTACCTGTTTTAGTTTTTGCCATGGGATTTGTAAGTCTTTTGCTGCTGCTCACAAAATCCAACCCGAATTTACCCTTCACGCAAAGATTCCCCTGGTTTACATTTTTTCCTATAGGTGATGATACGTTGACGATTTTGTTATCTTTAATGTGCAGATGCAAAGTACATCCCACTCCACAGTAAGGGCAAATAGGTACATCCCACTCCACAGTAAGGGCAAATAGTTTCTGTTTTGGTTACCCCCCAAACCCTTGCTTTATGCATGTATGGCTTTGATAAAAGCGCGCCAACAGGGCAGGTTGAAATACAATTTCCGCAAAAAACGCAATCAGTAAGCAATAGAGACTGTTCAAATGCCGGGACTACTTCGCATTCAAATCCTCTTCCTGCATATCCGATAGCATTTGCACCGACAACATTGTCGCATATGCGGATACATCTTCCGCACAATATACACTTTTCATTATCCCTATATACAAAAGGGTTGTCTTGTAACACTTTTTTTTCATGGACTTTACCGCTGTAAGTTATTTCTTTTACTTCATACATATAAGCAAGATCCTGAAGTAAGCAGTTCCCGCAGGACTCACATGTCATGCAATCCATTGGATGATCTGAGATTATCAACTCAAGATTTAGTTTTATAAGTTCTTTGATATGGTCATTGTTTGTTATTATTTTCATTCCTTCCTGCACTTTTGTTATACAGGAAGCTACCGCTTCAGTAAAACCTGCTACTTCTACCATGCAGATCCTGCATGCACCCTGAGGCTTTAATCTGGAATCATAACAGAGATGAGGTATATAGATATTATTTTCCAGGCATGCTTCAAGTATGCTTTTACCCGGCAATGCATAGACTGTTTTATTATTTACATATATTTTAATTTTATCTGAAGGATTAATATTCATATATTTATGCTTTCGTCTATTCTTTCTTAAACTTTGCCTTGATTGCCTTGACATGCAGTCTTTCACAGGATTTTTGTGTGATAATATGTTCCTCAAATTCACTGCGAAAATATTTTAGGTTACTGATTACAGGATTGGGAGCAGTTTTCCCAAGTCCGCATAGAGAAGATTCCTTTATAACTGCGCCCAGTTTTTCAAGCTTCTCGATATCACCCTCCACCCCTTTTCCGCGGGTTATCCTTTCGAGTATTTCAAGCATCCTCCTGGTTCCGATCCTGCAGGGGACACATTGCCCGCAAGATTCATCCTGGATAAAGTCCATAAAATATCTTGCAAGGTTTGCCATACAGGTATCTTCATCCAATACTATCATACCACCCGACCCCATGATTGAGCCGGCTTCCTTTACTTTTTCATAATCTATTGGTATGTCCAGAAATTTTTCAGGGATGCATCCGCCTGAAGGTCCGCCAAGCTGAACAGCTTTAAACTTTTTTTCTTCAACAATGCCGCCACCGATTTTATATACAATATCCCTTAAAGTCATACCCATAGGAACCTCTACAAGACCGACATTCTTAACGGCTCCTACAAGTGCAAATATCTTTGTACCTTTGCTTGACGGTGTGCCGATGCTGTTGAACCAGCCAGCTCCTTTTAAAATAATCTGTGGTATATTGGAAAAAGTCTCAACATTGTTTATCAGGGTAGGCATCCCATATAGACCCTCATTTGCCGGGAAAGGCGGTTTTGGTTTAGGCATACCAATTTTACCTTCGAGCGATCTTATTAATGCGGTCTCTTCACCGCAGACAAAAGCACCTGCACCCTGGTAGATCTCAATGTCAAAATCAAAACCAGACCCAAGAATATTTTTGCCAATAAGACCGCAATCTTTTGCCTGTCCAATAGCATATTCCAGAGTCTCAAATTGGTATGCCTAAACCAAAACCGCAAGAGGATATTCTGCTCTTACGTATATATAACCCTTATTGGAGCCTATTGCGATTCCCGCAATAAGCATCCCTTCAAGAATAGAATGGGGATCAGATTCAAGAAGGTTTCTATCCATAAATGCACCAGGATCTCCTTCATCTCCGTTACAGACCACATACTTTACACCTGACCTTGATACAGCTTTTCTACATAGCTCCCATTTTTTTCCTGTAGGGAAACCTGCACCACCTCTGCCTCTTAAACCTGATTCAGATACCACGTTTATTATTTTTTCCGAGTCCATCAAATTGAGTGCTTTGGACAGTGCGTAATAACCATCCTTTGCAATGTAATCTTCAATTTTAAACGGATTGATTTTGCCCCTGTTCCTGAGAACCCGGGATTCCTGAAATCTGTAAAAATCATTGAGTTTGGATTTTTCGGTTATCGGTTCAAGTTCTTCGGCTATTTTTCCACCATCAATATGTATTTTAAATATTTTATTTATTTTTTCATTATCAAGGCTGTAATAAGTAACCGGTTCAAGATTATAGGATTCAAGAGTCAGCATTGGTTCCAGGGCACAAAAACCAACACAACCCGAAGTTGTAGAGATTATCTGGTTGCTGTCTCTTACGCTGAGTTGTTCTTTTACAAGATCCCGGATAACATCCGCACCTGAAGCAATGCCGCACGTGCCAAGATGCACAGTTATTTTATATTTTGGCCCCTTGGCATCTAAAATATTTTCTGAATTAACGCTGGTTTTTATATCATCAAGATCTTTTGTGTCTTTTATTTTAAAAGGCCTCAGAGGCAATTTAAAATCCTTTCCTTTCAATGATTTATTACTTCAATAATTATATTTACAGTTAAAATGATATCAGCCATAAAAAATTTTATTTCCGGGTATGTTTATTTGCATATCTTATTTGTCATAAGAATATACGATATCCATGACTTCTTCGGGTTTTATCTTCTGATGCACTTTATCATTTATCACAATTATTGGTGCAAGCCCGCATGCTCCCAGGCATCTGTTTACCTGAAGTGAATATTTTCTATCAGAAGTCGTCTGACCTGCCTGTATACCCAACTCTTTTTCGATCCCGTCTACAATCTTTTTGCCTCCTTTAACAAAACAGGCAGTACCCATACAGACTTTAATGTTATTTTTTCCCCTCGGAATCATTGAGAAATAAGAATAAAAGGTTGCCACACCAAAAACATCTTTTTCCGGTATTTTTAATGTCTTTGCGACTTTTTTTTGAACCTCGATGGGTAAAAATCCGATCACTTTCTGGACTTTCTGGAGTATCGGAATCAGCGCACCTTTTTTATCTTTATGCTGATCTACTATTTCTTCAACTTTCCGAATCTCATCAGGCTGCAATTCATATTTTGGTAAATCCGTTATTCTCATATCATTTCTCTTAAAAATCTTATAACCCGGTATTTCAGGTTATCTTGCAAATTTTAATTTAGAATTATATCAAAATAATCTTAGAAATTGTAATTATTTTTTGTATATCAGTTCTTACAGGTTCTTTAGGGATTTTACTTAGCGGCTCATTTATTGTCCACACATTGTCTATATTTTGCTATAATGTAGCCGGTATTATTTCACTGGAATCATATGGTGCTATTTCAGAGTAGTTTAACCGATTTGACAATATGAATGTTAATGGATATACTCATATACATAAAAGTACAATAACATTTATTAAAATTACTAAAAGAGGTTTAAGATAATGGAAAAGAAACAAGATTATTTTAGAGTACCTATAACAATGCCTTCGAATATGGTTTCATTTTTGGAAAACCTTGGAATAGAATGTAAAAAATCAGGTGGTCATAAGGTCGCAAATACAGAAATAGTCCGGGCCTTAATCAAACTGTTGATGGATCTTGATATTGACCTTGCCGGAATAAAATCCGAAGAAGAGCTTGAAAGCAGGCTAAAAGACGCTGCAAGAAGATATAAATAAAAATGCA
>JAMCQQ010000434.1 GCA_023379515.1 Actinomycetota bacterium | reverse complement strand
AAATTTGAATCTAGAACAACCTGCCCGATTTTATAGGCGGACTTGCCGGATATATCTCATACGATCTGAAAAATTATATTGAGAGATTACCGCAAAAAGCAAGAGATGACATTTTCTTACCCTTATATATAATGGCATACTACGATAACCTGATGGCTTATGATATTGATAATAAAAGGTGGTTTTTCATAAAAAATTTTGTAGTGGATAATAAGGAAATGGGCAAAACAAGCAAATCTGTTCCTGATTATTTTCGGGATTGCTTCCAAGATGAAATGAATTTGATTTACAAAGATATTAGCGATCGTGAAATTGCTAAAATTATAAACAAGGAAAAAATAAGATTAATAAAGGAAATAGAAAAAATTGCTTGCACATATGGCAAAGTAATAAGCTCAGAAAAGATAGAAAGCAGGATAGTGAAGAACTGCATTAAAAAAGAAATCAAGAAAGTTGTCCTAGATTCAAATTTTACTAAAACCGATTATCTGGAAGCTGTAAAAAAAGCAAAAGAACACATTCATAACGGTGATATTTATCAGGTAAACATAACGCAGAGGTTTAGATGCGTTCTGGATGTTGATCCTTACAGTTTATATTACATATTAAGACAAAAAAATGCTGCTCCCTTTTCAGCATTCCTGAGTTTCCCTGAAGTTAAAATAGGCAGCTCTTCTCCCGAAAGGTTTTTATTTTTAAAAAATAGTTTTATTCAAACCAGGCCAATAAAGGGCACAAGACCCAGAGGGAACAACGAAAGCGAAGATGTAAAATATATGACTGAGCTGCAGAATAGTATCAAGGATCACGCTGAGTTGAATATGATAGTCGACCTTGAACGGAATGATCTTGGAAAATTTTGCGAATACGGCAGTGTAAATGTAAAAGGGCATGCCATTATCGAAAAGTATGCCCGGGTTTTTCACCTCGTATCAACCGTTACCGGAAAAGTTAAAAAAGGTTATGATTTTGCAGACATAATTAAATCAATGTTTCCCGGGGGTTCGATAACCGGTGCCCCAAAAATACGGGCGATGCAGATTATAGATGAGCTTGAGCCCACAACAAGAAGCATTTACACGGGAGCAATAGGATATGCAGGCATAAATGAAACGATGGATTTTAATATAGCAATAAGAACTTTTATAATAAAAGGCAGGGAGCTTTATTATAATGTTGGCGGCGGTATCGTGGAAGATTCAAACCCTGAAGACGAATATCAGGAAACCCTTGATAAGGGAAAGGCACTTCAGGAAGCCTTGAAGTTTTTTGAGTTAAAGAATCTTTTAAATATAAGATGATAAAACCCCAAGGAGACTTTGTGCTATAATTTTAGTTATCAATAATATAAAAGTATTTGCGTGGTCCAATGTTTGATTATATCTTTATCAATAGTAAATTTAGATCTGGCAGCAGTGCAAGGATTTCCATAGAAGATGTCGGGTTCCTATACGGTGATGGGATATTTGAGACTATAAGGTGTTATAAAGGGAAGCCTTTTAAACTGGAAGAACATATCGGCAGGCTATTTTCTTCTCTTAGACAATTAAAGTATAGTCCAAATTTTGATAAGACGTATATTAAATCTGCTGTCTATAAATTACTGTCCAAAAACGGACTTTCGCAAAATGATGCATATGTAAAAATAATAATTACACGAAACAGATATGGCAATAGGTTCCACTACGACCTGCAAATTAGACCGAATTTGATAATAATTGCAAAAAAATTGGATCCTTATCCTGATGATTATTATAAAAATGGTATAAAAATAACTGCTTCAGATTTGAAAAGAAATGCAATTGGCAATGGCCTTTACAAGTTCAAACTGCTGAACTATTTTGAAAATATATATGCAAGAAATGAAGCTTACGGCAAGCAGTCATTTGAGGGAATTTTTTTAACAAGGGACCGACTGGTTCTCGAAGGTTCCATGTCCAATATTTTTTATATAAAAAACAGCACAGTATTTACTCCTCCAATAACTCAGAATATCCTGCCGGGTATTACAAGGCAGGTTGTAATCAACATATGCAGAGAAAACAATATAAAAATCAGTGAAAGAAGAATCCACTATTTTGATATAATCAAAGCTGATGAAATTTTTCTAACTAATTCCATAATGGAAATAATGCCGGTAAAAGAAATCGATATTCATAAGGTTGAAGAGAAAATTCCAGGCTCTGTCACCAACAGATTAATGGAGCTGTATAAAAAAGAAATAGAAAATTCCTTATAGCAATTAAAAACATAAACTATATAATATAAAAAGGTTTATTAAGTCTGAGTACCATTTTTCATAATTACCATAAAAGTTATTCCTTAATGTGAATAGATCAACTCTATAAAGGGAGTGCACGTATTTGAGAAAATTTAATTGTCTCATGGAAATAATTACAAACAGAAGAAGCATCAGATCCTATAAATCCGACAAAGTGGAAGATGATAAGCTGGATTACATATTGGAAGCATTCAGAAAAGCGCCATCAGCAAAAAATCTTCAGCCCTGGAAACTCGTCATTGTAAAGAGTAAGCAAAAAAAGGGAGATCTTGCAATTGCATGTAACAACCAGTCTTTCATTTCAGAGGCCCCCATTATAATAGTTGCTTGTGCAAAGGAAGAAGAAGCATATGGAATTATGGGAGGCTACATGAATAGTTATCCAATCGATATTGCGATTGCAATGGAACATCTTATTTTGGCAGCAACGGAACTGGGACTCGGAACATGCTGGATCGGATCATTTAAAGAAAATCTCGTAAAAGGAATCCTGGGAATACCGGAAAGCATAAGAGTTGTTACCCTTACTCCTGTTGGATATCCTGCTTCTACAGTTGACCCATCCAAAAGAGGAAGGAAATCTTTGTCAGAAGTAGTTTGCTATGAAAAATATGTAGACTAAAAACCCGATATGGAAATTATTGTAACTCATGTTAGCTCCGATTTCGACTCTTTTGCTGGCATGATAGCAGCAAGTAAAATATATCCCGATGCAAAAATAGTATTACCAACCTCTATCAATCAAAACGTAAGAAAATTTTTGGCCCTTTACGAAGACTCTCTGCCTGTATTTCAAGAATCTGCAGATATTGACTTAAAAAATGTAAAAAAAGTCATAATGATTGATACCAAGATACCTGGAAGACTTGGAAGGATCAAAGAATTAATTGAGATAAAAAAAGCTGAAATAATGATATACGACCATCATAAAAAATCCAGGGAAGATATAAGTTATGGGCTTGATTATTCTGAAGAAATAGGTGCCACAACTTCCATACTTGTAGATATAATTAAAAAAAGAAAAATAAAAATTACGCCACTTGAAGCTACTTTATTTGCACTAGGCATTTATGAAGATACAAGATCTCCCT
>JAMCQQ010000433.1 GCA_023379515.1 Actinomycetota bacterium | reverse complement strand
TCTCCGCTTGCTATCACCGGGGTGTCAATTAATTCTTTGACTTTTTTTATGACATCATAATTTACTTCACCGCTAAAACCTTGCTTGACTGTACGCCCATGAATGCTTATTGCAGCAGCCCCGCTTGACTGGGCTATTCTTGCTATATTAAAAACATTTATATTGTTTTTGTCCCATCCGGTGCGCAGCTTTACGGTAAGAGGTTTTTTGATCCCGCCTGCAATTTTTGTAATTATCTTTTCAACCTTATCTTCATCCTGAAGTAAAAATCCTCCGCTTTTTGATTTTAGTACCTTTGGTACCGGACATCCCATATTTATATCAACAATATCTGCAATATTTTCTATCTTTTGTGCAGCGTCAAGCAAGATGTCAGGTTCAGCGCCAAATATTTGCAGTGCAACGGGCCTTTCAAAATCAGTGACATGTGCAAGTTCCTTGCTTGCAGTATGATTAAAGTGAATTCCATAACTTGATATCATTTCGCTGCAGGTCAATGCCGAGCCAAAATAATGGGCAAATATCCTATACGTGTTGTCGCTGATTCCGGCAAGGGGCGCCGCAATTACAGGATTTTTAATCGACACATTACCTATTTTAAAGGAATAACCGGGAAGCATATAGGATGGTAATACGCCCGAATTATTTAAAGAGTTTAAAGATTTTAATGAAGTGGAATATGCTGTACTATAATCGCAGACCAGTATTTTTAATTCCTCTATTAAATCCTGCAATAAACCTTGCAATAACCTTTAGCCTTTCAAATTATTGTATAGAAGTTCCGGACAGAATATCCGGACAAGATAATATTTTAATTGAATTATATTGCATTATTTGCCGCTGCTGTTTTTATCGATTAATATCTTTAAGCCTTTTAATGTAAGATCAGGGTCATGTACCTTAATAAATTTGCTTTTAGGGGCGACAATTGAAGCTAGGCCGCCCGTGGCAATAACTTTAGGATCAAAATCTTTATCATAAGTTTTTACTTCCTCAATAATTTTTTCAACAAGAAAATCAGCCTGACCCAGAAAACCATAAAGTATTCCTGATCTTATCCCATCGTAACTGTTCTTTCCTACAACGGTAGATGGCCAGCTTAAATCAACTTTGCTGAGTTTTGCGGCATAATTGAACAGCGCTTCTGAAGAAATTTCAATTCCCGGTGCTATTATCCCTCCGATGTACTCCCCTTTTGAAGACAATATGTCAAACGTTGTGGCGGTACCAAAATCGACGACTATTGCCGGAAATCCATAAAGCTCTTTTGCTGCTACCGAATTTGCAATCCTGTCCGCGCCAATCTCTTTTGGATAATCATAATTTATCTTCAGGTCTGTTATAACATTGCTGTCTATTACAAATGGTTCAATATCAAAATACTTTTTTCCCATCCTGCTTAGCTCTATAAGTATTCTTGGTACAACACAGGAGACCGCCATCCTGCTGACATTTGATGGGTCATATCCGGTATTTTTTAAAAATCCGTATATCACTAAGGAGATTTCGTCTGAAGTTTCATAACGGGGTGTTACCATGCGCCATGACTGTACAAGATTATCATCCTTAAACAAACCTACGACAGTTTGTGTATTTCCGACATCTATTGCCAATAACATATTTCCCTCTCAATTGCTATAAATTTTTAATAACAGAAGAATTTAATAATACAATATTATATCGGATGCAGCGAATTTAAAATTAAAAAATTAAATTATTTTTCCGGCATATCGGGATTACAATCAGGTCCGAAGTGCTTAAGTATTACTATTGGCTCCTGTCCGGTATTTTCTATGGTCACACCTTTTATTGACGTCGGATAGGGAACAAAAAACTCATCACGTGTAATGTCACCAAATCTTATCATGTTGGGACTTTCAAAAGGTATCTCATTTATCTTTCCGTGTCCCTGAACTGTGATAAAACCGTATGCGCCAGTATCTTTTATGGTTACTTTAGCCCCGGAATATACTGTCAGCTCTTTTGCGCTAAATACTTCCTCTCCATGGACTTTTCCGTACACAATCCATCTCTCTACATATCCTTTAGATTTGGTATTTCCTATCGGGATGGGCCTTAGATGAAATTTCTGTTTGAAATTAGGATCCACATTAAGTTCCCAGTCAATAATATCTATTATATAGTCAATATCATCTTTATATTTTTCCGGGACATCTTTTACAAGAAGTGACCTATCTATCGGTTTGTTTGCTGCAAGTGACTGATACATGCCATATACATCTGATGCCCATTGAGGCTCATAGGAGCAAAGTGAACCTGGTGCATGAAGTATTCCGGGAGGCAGAAGCCATCCTGTTTCAACCTCAAGTCTGTAAGCTTTTGACAGGTTCGTTATTTTATTATCCCCTTTTTCAAAATTTATAAGACACTGCCTTACCTGTTCTTTTGTTGTTCCCGGTTCTAGCCCAAAGAATGTGTATGGAAAATTATTTTCTGTAAAATTTACTTGGGGTGCAAAATAGTAAGCTTCCGGTTTTCCCTCCATTCCCACATTTTTTGCATGTTCCTCTCTTAAATGTATATGATGGGGTAGAGCATCCATATTATCAAAAAACTTCGAAAATACTTTTAGCCCTCCCCATTTATTCATCACTTTATCACCAAGAATATGCGATCCCATTTCAGATATTATGTCTCTTAACAGCATTTTAGACCCATTTGAATATACGTAGCTTAAGCCTTCGTCAGGTGATGTGCCCGGACCGTTATCTGCTGGACATGTTGATGAGAACCAGCGCTCATCTATCCCTCCTCTTTTTGTACCAAGCGCGTACAGATCATCAACATGCAGTTTAAGCCTTCTGCCCGGGATACAAAATACGCGAGGTACCCATGCAGGAAGAAGGTGAAGCAGCCCATTGTATGATTCAAGAGCTTTTTCAGTAAAAGATCTTATCCTATTCATATATTTTTATCCTCCCTAAATTTTTAAACCAAAATTAAAAAAATTAATATTTAACAAAAACAAATCTACAAGAAATGTTATGAAAACTTCATATAATATTTTTCAATATATTTTATCAATTTCCC